>CANJEY010000223.1 GCA_947472615.1 Beijerinckiaceae bacterium | reverse complement strand
GGCCCCGAACTTGGTGGCGTTCGTGCATAGTTCGTGAATGGCCATAGACAAGGCCCATGCAGCCTTGGCGTTGACGGCGACGTCCGGGCCAGAAAGCTGAAAGCGGCTGCGTTTGCGGTCGAAGGGCTTGCTGGCGGTTTCGATCACGTCGCGCATCTTGGCCGACTGCCGGTTTTCGTCCAGCAGCAGTCGATGCGCATTCGACATCGCCTGAAGGCGGCCGAAGAAATTGTCGAGCGCGCTTTGAGGAATCGCCTCGCGCCGCAACGTCTGGCTGGCGATGGCCTGCACGGTTGCGAACACATTCTTGACGCGATGCTCCATCTCCCGCATCAGCAATTCGCGCGTTTCCTCCGCCTTCTGCTGTCGCTTCCGGTGCCGCTCCAGATCGTCCATGAAACGGTCGATGGCGAAACCGACGGTTTCAAGCTCGCCGGCATCGGGCTTCATCTGTGTTCGGGCGTTCACGTCACCCTGCCGCCACAACTCAATGGCGGTGATCAATTCGCGAACCGGGCGCGTGATGAGCGTTCGTCCGGTCAGCATCGCGGCGAGAAATGCGATGATCGCTCCAATCCCGATGACCATAACGCCTTGACCGGTCGCGGCGTTGATCGGCGCAAAGGCGGCCTCCCGTCCGATGCCGGCGCTGATGTAGAACCCGGAATGATTGGCGGCCGGTGGCACGTACCCGATGATGCGGCGCGTGCCGTCCTGGCTCTTGACTTCCAGCGTTCCGGAGGTTTCGGCGCGGACAAGTTTCTGGAATTCGTCCGGAATGACGGTTCCGACGAATCGATCCGAGAACGGATGGCGCGCCAGAATGACGCCGCTTCGGTCGGCTATGGTCAAAGCATCATTGGTCGGGAGCTGGCGCTGTTCGATGGCGGCCTGGAGCCATGGGAGTTGGAAAGCGCCCATGAGCACGCCCACAGTCTTGCCATCGCTGTCTGGAATCGGCGCAGCGACAGGGAGAAACTGGGTATTGCGCAGCTTTCCAGTCGTGTATCCGGCGATGACAAAATCAGCCCCGGCCATGATCTCCTTGAAATACGGCCGATCCTCGAATGTGACGTCAGTTGTGTCGCTCGGAAGCCGGCAACGGCTGACGCCGCGAACATCGAACGCCACGATCGTTGAATATTGCGGGTTCTGACGGACGATATCCTTCAGGTAGACGTCGCAACCGGCCTCGAAATTCTTCACGATCGGCGCCGCCGCAATGGCGCCCAGCAGTCCTTTTGCGCCGGCGAAAATGCGGTCCATTTCAACTGCCGCGAGATTGCCAACCTGCAGCGCGTCGGCGTGTACTTCGCGTTCGCGACTTTGGCGAAGCGAAAATACATTGACCACCAGCAGCACCAGAGCCGGCGCAAACGCCACGCTTGTCAGAATGAAAAGCCTGTTTCGAAGTCGAAATCTCACCGATGGACCTCAGGCTCAACATAATATCCCAGTCGAGAATAACATTCGAACAGTCGCCGTCAATTGTTACGCTCGCTTGGACTTGGCCTTTGCGCCAAAAGCGCCAAGCTTACATGCACAATTTATTGAAGCCGTGCTAAGCTTGGACGTTTTGAACTGTATGGGTGTTGCGGCGTTCTCATTTCACAGATGTAGGCAGACAGGAGCAGATATATGACCCGCGCAAAACGACTTTGCATCGGCGTCGCGACAGCTACGCTCGGCATCGGATTCTATTCCGCCGCCATGGCGGACCGGATTGTCGATCCGCAATCGCTACCCCCGAGGGCTCGCGCATTCGCCCTGAATGGTCCGTTGGGCCAGTTGGACCCGTATGGACGCCCGGCCGCCCCCGGTTGCCGCTGGAGCCGCCTGCAGGTTCCGACCGCGACGGGTCTGCGCTGGGTGGCGCAGGAGGAATGCGATCGCCCCTATTGGCGCTGACCCGTCTCTATAAGCGCCAGAACCCGAGCCCCCGCCCAAACGGCGGGGGCTTTCGTTTGATCCGGCCAGCGAGCGCCGCCGTAATCGCTTCTGGCCCGTGGTCGCGAGAAGCGATAAAAAATTTTGGCGGGCCTGGAATAAGGCGGCGGCGGGGTCCGTCTATGCAAGATGGCTGACACCGAAAAGCTCGACGTCGTCGGAATGCTGGGGCCGCTGCGCCGCTACGCGCGGTCGCTGACCCGTAATGACGCGCGCGCCGAAGATCTGGTGCATGACGCCTTGGTCCGGGCTTACGAGCGTCCGGACGCGCGTCGCAACGCCGGCAACCTCCGCACCTGGCTTTTCTCCATCGTTCACAATCTCTTCATCGACGACTGGCGCCGCACCGGGGCCGAGGCTCGCCGGGCCGAAGCGCATGCGGCGCTGGCGGTCGACACGGCGGTGGACGACCCGGAAAGCCGTCTGCGGCTGAAGCAAATTCTCGATTTGTTCATGGCGCTGCCGGATGTGCAACGCGCCGCCCTCCACCTCGTGACCGTCGAGGAGATGTCCTACCAGGAAGCCGCCGATTCCCTCGGCATCCCGGTCGGCACCCTGATGTCGAGGTTGTCGCGCGCCCGCGCCGCCATCCGGGGCCTCGAAGCGGGCGACGCTTCGCCTGAAATTCGCCGGGCCGCCCTGCGCGTCATTGGAGGCAAGGATGACTGACGCCGTCTCCGAAAACGACCTGAACGCCTACGTCGACCGGCAGCTCGATCCGGTGCGCCGCCTTGCGATCGAGGATTTTCTGGCCCGCAATCCGCAGGATGCGGCGCGCGTGATGGCGGACATGCGTTCGCGCGTCGTGCTGCGTCTGGCGCTCGGCGAAGCTCCGGGGCGTCCGTCCCGCAAGATGGTCGACGCCGCCGGACGTCTCGAAACCGGGATGTTCTGGGAACGCATGGTGTCTCGATTTCGCAAAGTCGCGGCCATTGCATTCTTCATAGGCATCGGCTGGTTCGCCCATGACGAGGCGAGCCCACTGCACATTTCGGGCTCGGAAGCGGCGCCAATTCCGCCGGCCTTCATTGAGGACGCACTGCAGGCGCATCGGACCGAAAAAATCCGCGCCAACATGGCGAGTCAGTCGCACGAACAGATCTACGATCGCGAGGACATCTTCCGGTCGACGAAGATTGAAATGCCGCCGCTTCCGCCGGCCTGGCGCGTGACGGACGTGCAGGTGTTTCCGTCGCATCAGGGCGCAAGCGTCGAGGCCTCGGTGCAGGCGGGCGCGCTCGGCCGCGTGTCGCTGTTCGCAGCCCATGTCGACACCAACATGAACGTTCCTCCGAAGCTGACGCAGAGCGGCGCGGAAACCACCTTCTATTGGCAGAAGGGAACACTGCTGTTCGCCATCACCGGCGATAAGGCCGGACGGCCGCTGCGCCGCGCCGCGCACGGACTATTCGAGACGATGCGTTGAGTCCTCAGGGAGAGAAACGAATGTCGATGCCGAATTATACGGGCTACACGACCGCGACGCAGACCGCCGCCCAATATGACGCGGGCCTGCGCTCGCACATGCTGCGCGTCTACAATTTCATGGGCCTCGGCCTCGTAGTGACCGGGCTCGTGGCGATGTTTGTCGCTTCGACGCCGGCGCTGTACCAGCCGATCTTCGGTACGCCGCTGAAATGGGTGGTGATGCTGGCGCCATTGGCGTTCGTGTTCTTCTTTTCCTTCCGCCTTGAAAAGATGTCGGCCTCGACGGCTCAGCTGACATTCTGGCTTTTCTGCGCCACGATGGGCCTGTCGCTGGCGTCGATCTTTCTGGTGTTCACCGGCGCGAGCATCGCCCGCACCTTCTTCATCTCGGCCACGATGTTCGGCGCCACGAGCCTTTACGGCTACACGACCAAGCGTGATCTGTCGCGCTTCGGGTCATTCCTGATGATGGGCCTGATCGGCATCGTCATCGCCTCGCTCGTCAACATCTTCCTCGGTTCGAGCGTGATGCAGTTCGCGATCTCGATCCTCGGCGTCCTGATCTTCACCGGCCTGACCGCTTGGGATACGCAGAACATCAAGGAACAATACGCCGAGAACCACGACCATGAGTCGTTGACGAAGCTGGCGGTGTTCGGCGCGCTGTCGCTGTACCTGAACTTCGTCAACATCTTTCAGTTGCTGATGAACCTCACCGGTCAGCGCGACGAATAATCCACCACAAATGACCTGATCCGCCGGACCAACGGCGGTGGTTGCCTGCACCGGACGACTGCTGGGCCGTCCAAGTGAGAACTTTGTCCAAAGGGGGAAATAATGGAAGCTGGCGATATGCTGGGGGCGGCAGGGCATGCATTTGTCATGCTCATGGATCCCTACCGATTAATGCTATTATCTGCGGGCGTCCTGATGGGCCTTGTGCTTGGCATTCTGCCTGGCATCGGCGGCCTCGCAGGCACCGCGCTGTTGCTGCCGTTCACGTTCAGCATGGACCCCTACGCGGCGATGGCGCTGCTGCTGGGCCTTGCGTCCACGACCGCGACCGGCGACCCCATTCCGGCCATTCTGTTCGGCGTCCCCGGCGGCGCCGGTTCCGCCGCGACCGTGCTCGACGGTCTGCCGATGGCCAAACGCGGCGAAGCGGGCCGCGCGCTCAGCGCCGCCTACATGTCGTCCATGATGGGCGGCGTTTTCGGCGCCGTCCTGATGGGCATCGCGCTGCCGATCCTGCGGCCGATGATCCTGTTCATCGGTTCCCCAGAATTGTTGGGCTTCGCGGTGCTGGGCATCTCGATGGTCGCCGTGCTGTCAGGCAATACGCCTCTGCGCGGTCTGACCGTCGCGGGCCTCGGGCTGATGATCTCGATGGTCGGCTCGGATCCGCAGACCGGCACGCTGCGCTGGACGATGGATTCGCTCTACCTGTGGGAAGGCGCGCCTCTTGTGCCGATCGTGCTCGGCCTGTTCGCGCTGCCGGAACTCTGCGACCTCGCGATCTCGCGCACCGCCATCGCTGGCAATCTGGCGAAGGAATCGACAAAGGGCATGTTGCTGGGCGCGAAGGACTGCTTCACGCACATCTGGCTCGTGCTGCGGTGTAGCTGGCTCGGCGCGGCGCTCGGCGCCATCCCGGGCATCAGCGGCGCGGTCGTCGACTGGCTCGCGTACGGACATGCGATGCGCACCGAGAAGGGCGCGGCGCAATCGTTCGGACGCGGCGACGTCCGCGGCGTCATCGCGTCGGAAAGCGCCAACAACTCGCGTGAAGGCGGCGCGCTCGTGCCGACCATCGCGTTCGGCGTTCCCGGCAGTGCCGGCATGGCGATCCTCATGGGCGCCTTCATGATGCACGGTCTGGTCCCCGGACCGGACATGCTGACGAAGAACCTCGGCGTCACCTACGCGATGGTGTGGAGCGTGGCGCTTGCGAACATTCTCGGCGCAGGTCTCTGCTACCTGTTCTCCGAGCAGTTCGCGCGCCTCGCGACGCTCCGTTACACGCTGATCATGCCCTCCACTCTGGGCATCATCTACATCGGCGCGTTCCAGGGCACGCGCAACTGGGGCGATCTCTACACGCTGCTCATCTTCGGCGTCTTCGGCTGGATGATGAAGCAGATGAAGTTCCCGCGTCCGCCCCTGATTCTGGGTCTGGTGCTGGGCGAGGTCGTCGAACGCTACCTGTTCATCTCGATCCAGCGTTACGGGGTGGAGTGGTTCAGCCGCCCGATCGTGATGATCCTGTTCGCTGTCGCGCTCTGGGGTCTGGCCCGACCGCTGCTGCAGGACATCCGCATCCACGGCGGCATCAAGAAGATGCTGGGCGGGTTCGGCGGCAAGCCGAACTTCCAGCCCGAGCAGCTCTTCTCGGTGTTCCTGCTCGGCGTCTTCGCGGTCATGATGTGGGAAGCCTCGCACTGGAACATGCACGCCAAGATCGTTCCGATGATCGTCGGCACGCTGGCCTTCACGTTCTGTTCCATCAGTCTGGCGAACGCCCTCTTTCGAAAGCCCGGAGAAGCCGTGGAAGTTGGCCTCAACGCCGAAGTGAAGGAAAACCTCGAGCAGAAGATCCACATGGATATCGAATCCGATACGGACCATGTGCCGACGAACCTGATCTATCTGCGCGCGGCGATGTTCTTCGGCTGGCTGGTGGCGTTCATGTGCTCGATGGCGGTGATCGGTCTGATTCCGACCGTGCCGCTGTTCGTGATCGCCTACATGCGCCTCGAAGGGCCGGAAAAGTGGGTGCTCACTCTGTCGCAGGCGTTAGGTCTGACGGTGTTCATCTGGTACGTGTTCGACAAACTGCTGTCGATCCCGTGGCCGCCGACGCTGTTCGGGTCCTGGTTCCCGGCGCTGAAGTTCATCCCGTCGGTCTGATGCTTCTCCGCCCGGACCTCCTGGTCCGGGCGGATTTTCACCAACAGGCGCAACCCGTCCGGGAGATCCAGTCCCGGGCGGGTTTCCCTTCGATCCGGCGCGTCCACACGCGCCGTTCTGCAACTCCGATCAGCGCGGAACGAACATGAACCTCGAAACGGGCGGCTTCCTTCTGGCGCTGCTGCAGATCATCTGGATCAACATCCTTCTGTCTGGCGACAACGCGGTTGTGATCGCGCTGGCCTGTCGCGGCCTGCCGCCGAACCTGCGGAAGTGGGGCGTCATACTGGGCGCGGGCGTCGCGGTGGCGATGCGCATCTTCTTCACCATCATCGTCGCGACCCTGATGGGTCTGCCCTATCTGAAGATTATCGGCGGTCTGCTGCTGTTCTGGATCGCCATCCAGCTCCTCGTCGAAAACGCCGAGGACAAGAAGATCGCCGAGGCGCAGACGATCTGGCACGCGGTGCGGACGATCGCGATCGCCGATACGGTGATGTCGCTCGACAACGTCGTCGCCATTGCGGCTGCCGCGAAGGGCTCGTGGCCGCTGATTATCTTCGGTCTGGCAGTGTCTGTGCCGATGATCGTCTTCGGCGCGACGCTGATCATCACCATCCTCGAACGCTATCCGGCGCTGGTCTGGGCCGGCGCGGCTCTGCTCGGCTGGGTCGCCGGAAGCCTGATGGCCGCCGATCCTCTCCTGCATTCGACGGCGCTCGGCCTGTCGCCGGACTTGATCGAATCTGGAGCGGGATTGATCGGCGCCGTGCTGGTGGTGACGGTCGCGCACTTTCTGCGCCGCCGCCATCACGAAGACGAGGAAGACACGGCGATCTCGGGGTGAACGGTTCCTTTCGGAATCTACTCGAATTGTCGCGACGGTCGTTAGGATCCGCAAAGCACACGAAAGAATGCGCGCGCGTGAGGTTAGCGCGGGCACGAATGGTCAACGTTATCGGGCCTATGCCGAACGCCAGTCTGTCGGTCGAGGCCCGCGATGCAGAGCAATTC
>CANJEY010000222.1 GCA_947472615.1 Beijerinckiaceae bacterium | reverse complement strand
GGGCTTTCGCGGGCGTCCGTCTGCCGAAAAGCATTGGAGCCGGGCCCTTGGCGGACTATACCCGTCGAAGCCGCGAAAACCACCAGCCGGGGCGAACTTTTTGAGCGGTCCAGTCTCTCTTTCGTCGAATCCATGAACCTTTTCCGCATCTATATCCGCGTCCTGCGCCAGCTTGGCTCCGAGTCGAAGCTGGCGATCATGCTCGTCGTCGCCAATCTGGCGCTGGCGATCGCGCAATTCGCCGAGCCCGTCCTGTTCGGGCGGATCATCGACCTGCTCACCCGCGCCCAGACCGACGCCGGCGGGCTGCAATGGGAGAAGCTCGGGAATCTTGTCGGCGCATGGGTCGGGTTCGGGCTGTTTACGATTCTGGCCGCCGTTCTGGTGGCGCTGCATGCGGACAGGCTGTCGCATCGCCGGCGTCTCGCCATCATGGCCGAATATTTCGACCACGTGCTGCATCTGCCACTGGGGTTTCACACCTCGGTGCATTCCGGCCGCCTGCTCAAGACGATGCTGGACGGCATCAACGGCATGTCCAGCCTATGGCTGAATTTCTTCCGCGAGAACTGCGCCTCCTTCGTGGCCCTGTTCATCCTGCTGCCCGCCACGCTGTTCCTGAACTGGCGGCTCGGCGGTCTGCTGATCGCGCTGGTCATCGTGTTTGGCCTGCTGACCACCTTCGTGCTGAAGCGGACCGAGGGGATGCAGGGCAGGGTCGAGCGCTACAACGCCGATCTGGCGGAACGCGCCTCCGACGCGCTGGGCAACGTGCCGGTGATCCAGAGCTTCACCCGCATCGAGGCGGAATCCCGCGCCATGCGGCAGATCAGCGCCGACCTGCTCAACGCCCAGATGCCGGTGCTGACGTGGTGGGCGATGGCGGCGGTGGCGACCCGCGCCTCGGCGACCATCACGCTGACGTCGATCTTCCTGCTCGGCACATGGCTGCATCTGCGGGACCTCGCCACCATCGGCGAGATCGTCACCTTCATGAATTTCGCCACCATGCTGATCGGCCGCCTCGAACAGGCGGTCGGCTTCGCCAACTGGATGTTGATGCTGGTGCCGAAGCTGGAGGAATTTTTCACCGTGCTCGACACGACGCCCGGCGTCCGCGACAAGCCGGAGGCGGTCGATCCGGGCCGTCTGGCGGGCGAAGTGGCGTTCGACCATGTGACATTCACCTACGACGGCCGCCGCAACGCCGTGTCCGACGTGTCCTTCGTGGTGAAGCCCGGCGAGACCGTCGCGCTGGTCGGGGCGACAGGCTCGGGCAAGTCGACGACGCTGGGCCTGCTGCACCGGGTGTTCGATCCGGTCGAGGGCCGCGTCGTCATCGATGGGCTGGACATTCGCGACATGACGCTGCTGGCGTTGCGGCGAAACATCGGTGTGGTGTTTCAGGAGCCGATGCTGTTCGCCCGCTCGATCGAGGAGAATTTGCGCGTCGGCAAGTACGACGCCACCGACGAGGAAATTCAGACCGCCATCGAGCGCGCACAGGCGAAGGACTTCATCGAGCGGCAGCCGGACGGGCTCAAGACCATCGTCGGCGAACGCGGCCGCTCGCTCTCCGGCGGCGAGCGCCAGCGCCTGTCGATCGCCCGTGCGCTGCTAAAAGACCCGCCGATCCTGATTTTCGACGAGGCGACCAGCGCGCTCGACGCCACGACCGAGCGGCAATTGCAGGCTGCGCTGGAAGCCGCCACCACAGGCCGCACCACCTTCGTGATCGCACACCGACTCGCCACGATCCGCAACGCCAACCGCATTCTGGTGTTCGATCACGGCCGCGTCGTGGAGAGCGGCACGTTCGAGGATCTGGTGGCGCAGGACGGCAAGTTCGCCGCTCTGGCGCGGGCGCAATTCATGGCCGATTCCCGGCCGGCGCAGCCAATCCTGCTGCCGGAAGACCAATCGGGCTGAGTCTAAAGATCAACCGTCCTCTTCGTCCTGCGGCTTGGGCAGCGGCGAGACGCGTAGCAGCGTGATGCGGTTGCGCATCTTGCGCAGGATTTCGAAGCGGAAGCCGTGGAAGGTGAAGACCTGCCCTGAATCCGGAATGGCGCGCGCCTCATGGATGACGAGACCGGCGATCGTGGTCGCCTCCTCGTCCGGCAGGCGCCAGTCCATGGCGCGGTTGAGGTCGCGGATCGGCGCCGCGCCGTCCACGGTCACCGAGCCGTCCTGATTGCGCCGCAGGCCCTGCACGGCGACATCGTGTTCGTCGCGAATGTCGCCGACGATCTCCTCCAGAATGTCTTCCAGCGTCACGAGGCCCATCACCTCGCCGTATTCGTCGATCACCAGCGCCACATGCTCCTTGCGCTGGAGAAACGCCTGCAACTGGTCGCGGAGACTTGTCGTCTCCGGCACGAACCACGCCTCGCGCATGATCGTCTCGACTTTCCATTGCCCGTCGGGCGCGGCGGAAGAGTCGAGATCGCGCAGCAGATCCTTGGCGTGCAGCACGCCGACGATGTTGTCCTGCTGGTCGCGCCAAAGCGGCAGTCGCGTGTAGGGCGAGGCCAGCACCTCGCGCACGATGTCGGCCTTCGGCAGATTGGCGTCGATCGACCGCATGCGGATGCGATGCACCATCACATCCGAAACGGTGAGTTCCGTCAGTTCCAGCAGGCCGCCGAACATGTCGCGATCGGCGCGCCCCACGCTGCCTTCAGCGTGTAAAAGATCGACTTGCCCCTTCAGCTCGTCATGCGCAGACAGCATCTCGTCGTGCTGGCCGGGCCTGATGCGCAACAGGCGCAGCAGCGAGCGCACAAAGAAATTGGCCGCCGACGAAATCGGCCCGAGGAAATACAGGAAAAACGTGATCGGCCGCGCCAGCGCCAGCGACGTGCGGTCGGCCGACGCGATGGCGATCGACTTTGGCATCACCTCGGCGAACACCACGACCAGCACCGACATCGCGACAGTCGCGTAGATGACGCCCTCGCTGCCGAAGAACTCGACCAGCACGCTGGTGGCGAAGGCGGATGCGCCGATGTTGACGACGTTGTTGCCGATCAGCAGCGCGCCGATCAGTTTCTCGCGCACTTCGAGCAGGCGGTTGACCAAGGCTGCGCGAACATCCCCCGAGCCCTCGAGCGAATGCATGCGGGCGCGCGATGCGCCGGTGAGCGCCGTTTCCCCCGCCGAGAAAAAGGCCGACAGCGACAGGCAGAACACCACGATGCCCAGTGCGACCCAGGGATTGGCGTGGATTTCGAAGTTTTCCATTTTATCCAGCTAGGTGTTGCCGAGTTCGTCCGCAAGGAAGTCGCGCACAGCGTCCGCCGGAACTCCCTTGGCGATGAAGCTCTGCCCAATGCCGCGCGCCAGAATGAAGGTTAGCGCGCCCCGCTGCACCTTCTTGTCCTGGAACATCGCATCGAGAAGGGACTCAGGATCGAGATGCACGCCCGGCACGTCGCGCAGGCGCACCGGAAGGCCGACCTCGCGCAGATGCACCTCGATGCGCTGCGCATCCGCCGGGCTGGCGTGTCCAAGCCGCGCCGAGAAACGGAACGCGCAGGCCATGCCGATCGCCACGCCCTCGCCGTGCACGATGCGGCTGGTGTCGAAGTCAGCAAGATGTTCGAGCGCGTGGCCGAACGTGTGGCCGAGATTCAGCAGCGCACGGTCGCCCTGTTCGGTCTCGTCGCGCGCCACCACGGCGGCTTTCGACTGGCAGGCGTGGCGGATCGCCTCGGCCAGTTCGGGTCCAAAGCCGAACACGCCGCGCCAGTTCCGCTCCAGCCAGCCGAAGAATTTGGCGTCGTCGATCAGCCCGTATTTGGCGATCTCCGCATATCCGGCGCGGAATTCGCGCGGATCGAGCGTTTCCAGCACGCCCGTGTCGGCCAGCACGAGCGACGGCTGGTAGAAGGCGCCGACGAGGTTCTTGCCATGCGGCGAATTGATCGCCGTCTTGCCGCCGACGGAGGAATCGACCTGCGCCAGCACGGTCGTGGGAATCTGCACGAAGCGCATGCCGCGCCGCACGCAGGACGCCGTGAACCCGGCCAGATCGCCGACCACGCCGCCGCCGAACGCGATGATCAGGTCGCCACGCTCCATGCGCGCGCCTATCACGGAATCGCAGACACGCGCGAAGACCTCGTAGGATTTCGACTGCTCGCCCGGCTCGATGACGATGCGCGCATGACGCACGCCGGCGGCGTCGAGGCTGGCTTCCAGAGTATGCAGATGCAGGCGTTCCAGATTGCGGTCGGTGATGACGCAGCAGGCGGCGCGCGGATCGAGCGCCCGGATCGCCTCGCCGGCGCGGCCGAGCAGATCGCGGCCGATGCGGATTTCGTAGCGCCGGTCGCCGAGTTCGACCGGCACGATCGTTTCTGCGGAAGGCGCCATCGCCTCGCGGTCGTCGGCGATGAGTTTCCGGTCGAGTTCTTCCAGAATGGCGTCGATCACCGCCTCATGCGGCCCGTCTTTCGACACCACGGTGATGTCGGCTTCGGCGTAGATCGGATAACGATCCGCGATCAGCTTCTTCAGCGTGTCTTCCGGATCAGGCGTATTCAGCATCGGCCTGTTGCTGCGCTTGCGCACGCGGCGCAAAAGTACGTCGGCGTCGGCTTTCAGCCAGATCGACACGGCGGTGGCGGCGATGCGCTCACGCGTCGCCTTCTGCATGTAAGCGCCGCCGCCTGTCGCGACGACGCGCTGCCGTTCCCCCAGCAGGCGCGCAATGACGCGCCGCTCGCCATCGCGGAAATGCGCCTCACCGTGGCGGGCGAAAATCTCCGGAATCGTCAGACCGGCGGCGGCCTCGATGGCGGCGTCAGCGTCCACGAAGTCGAGCCCCAGTCGCGTCGCCAGCCGTTTGCCCACCGACGTCTTGCCCGCGCCCATCATGCCGACGAGCACGAGGGACCGGCCCGCCAGTCGGCGCACCACGTCCGCTTCGATGTCGACCGTCTGGCTCATGGATTTTGTGTAGCACGGCGCTGCCGGGAAATTAAACAGCAGGCCTGTTGGACCTTCATCCAGTGCGGGGCGGTTGCCAAGCGTCGCGCGCCGTGATGGATAAAGCGCGGTCGCCGCGCGCCGGAGCCTGCATTGCCAAGTCTGTTTCGGTTTCTGTTCATCGTCGGAATTCTGGCCGGTCTGGTCTGGGGCGGCATGATCGCGCTCGTCACCTTCGTCGAGCCGATTCCGCGGGAGATGACGCAGGCGATTCCCGCCCAGAAGTTGAATTCGCGCTGACATGGCCGGCGCGCCGGGGTCCGCGACGCGGCTGATCGAGGGCTTTCTCGACATGCTGGCGGCCGAACGCGGCGCGGCGCAGAACACCCTCGACGCCTACCGTGGCGATCTCGCCGACTACGCCGGTTTTCTCGCCGCCCGAAAGATCGACCCCGCCAAGGCGGTCGCCGACGATGTGCGCGGCTGGCTGGCCGATCTCGACGCGCGCGGGCTGCAGGCCGCCTCGGCCGCCCGCAAGCTGTCAAGCGTTCGGCAGTTCCACAAATTTCTCTACACGGAAGGCCGCGCGGCCGGCGATCCGACCAGCATCATCCGCGGCCCGCGGCTCGGCAGGCCGTTGCCGAAAGTGCTGTCGGTGGCCGAGGTCGACCGGCTTCTGACAGTCGCGGCCGAGGGCGTCGACGACGAATCCCGGCCCTATGGGGAACGGCTTCGGGCGATCCGCACGACCTGCCTGCTGGAAGTGCTTTATGCGACAGGCCTGCGCGTCTCGGAACTCGTCAGCCTGCCCCTGTCGGCGGCGCGGAGCCGCGATCCGCTGCTGATGATCCGCGGCAAGGGCGGCCGCGAACGCCTCGTGCCGCTGTCCGGCCCGGCGAAAACGGCGATTGCGGCCTATCGCGGCTTGCTGGAATCCCGCCACCCGGCGGCCGCCGAGGGTCCGTGGCTGTTTCCGGCCGATAGCGACAGCGGCCACCTGACCCGTCAGGCCTTTGCGCGTGACCTGAAGACAGTGGCGGGCGCGGCGGGCGTCGGGGCGGATCGGGTCAGCCCCCATGTCCTGCGCCATGCTTTCGCCAGCCATCTGCTGCAGAATGGCGCGGACCTGCGCGTCGTGCAGGAACTGCTCGGCCACGCCGACCTCTCGACGACGCAGATCTACACCCATGTGCTCGACGAGCGACTGAAAGCCATGGTGCGCGACCTGCATCCGATGAACGATCCCGATTGACGGTTTCGCGCGGCGACCGCGCATTGTATGATGCCCCTTATGGAGGCGACCGGATGAGACACTGGTCTATTGTTGCTTTAGCGGGCGCTCTGTCGTTCGCGGCCCCGGCGTCGGCTTTCGAATGGTCGTCCGTGGCGATGCCTGAATCGGTTGCGCCGCCCGCCGCCGCCCTGACAGCCCCGCAATGGAGCGGCGCCGGGGCGGGCTTCGGCGACTACAGAATGGGCGTCGGCCGCGGCCTGTCGCTCAGCGTCAGCAATGCGCCGAATTTCGGCTTCAGCCAGTGGGTCGGCGCGTCGCGGCTCTCCAGCTTCGGCCTCACCGGCAGTTCGGCGAAACTCGGCTACGACATGGGCGGCGGCGTGACGCCCTGGGTCGGGGTGTCGCAATCGACCTTCGGCCTGTCGCGCGGCTTTTCCGGCGTCGACCGCACGATCGACCCGCTCGGCGCGTCGCCGTTCGCGCAGAGCACGTCGGTGGCGGCGGGCGTCGACATCGCCATCACCAACAACATCAGCCTCGGCTTCTCGGTGTCGACCTCGACCGTCAATCGCGGGTTCGGTCCGTGAGAGGACGGTGGGCCGGACTGCTGGCGGTGCTCGCCATCGCGGGCGCGGACTCAGCGGCGGCCGAAACGGTTTCGCCCAAAAAGCCCGCCCGCAAAGCCATCTCGGTCGCCACGAAGGCCGACGTGAAGCTTCCACCGCGCCCCGCCGTCTCCGCCCGCGCCGACGACCCCGTCTCCGTCGGTCTGCAATGGCGGGCCTCCAACGCCAATCCGTATGGCCGAACTGTCAGCGATTCGACCGCAGGGGTGGTGCGGCGCGATCTGCCGGGCGCTAAGCCCGATACGGTGAGCCGCTTCGGGCTGGGGCTGAATTTCAAGTATTGAGCCGACCGGAACAATCGGTCGCACCCCCGGCTTGATTTCGATCAATTCTGCTCAGCCGCCGGATGTTTTTCATGTCTCCCGTGTCATCCACGGGGGAAACCATGTCGACCGGAGAGCAGCTTTATTTCATCATGGCCATCGCGGCCTTCGTGGCCTTCGCGCTGACGGTCGTTTACGTCGACCGCAAGACGAACGGCTGATCGGCCTTTTGCTTTGTGCGTGATGCAACTTG
>CANJEY010000221.1 GCA_947472615.1 Beijerinckiaceae bacterium | reverse complement strand
TGATGACGAGATCGCCACGCGGCGCGCTGTATTCGCCGGCGACCGCACGTTCGGCATCCTGCAGATCGGCGAGAATTTTCCTGCAGGCGTCGACATAGGAGCGCCCGGCGTCCGTCAGGACCAGCTTTCGACTGGCGCGGATCAGCAGCCGGGCGTTCAGGTGCGCTTCCAGCTCCGACACCTTGCGGCTGACGGTGGACAGCGGCGTCCCGAGCTTTCGGGCGGCGGCCGACAGGCTGCCAGCCTCGACAGCCGCGAGCAGGACGGACATGGCGTCCAGGCGATCCATTGATTCCCAAAATCTGGAAGGAATGATCCAGTTCTTATCATCTATTCCTGAAAATCAAAAGAAAATACACAGATGGCGTCGGCCGCAAGGCTCTGTCGAAACCAGATTGATGAGGAAGTTCCATGTCCCGCATTCCCACCCCCGCCACGATCGAAGACGCTCCCGCCGCCGCCCAGCCCTTGTTGCAAGCGGTCCAGAAGCAGTTGGGAGTCGTCCCGAACCTGTTCCGCCTTGTCGCCACGAGCCCGGCGGCGCTTGAAGGCTACCTCGGCCTCAACGGCGCACTCGGCCGGGGCGCGCTGCCGGCGGCGACGCGCGAGCGCATTGCGCTGGCGGTCGCGCAGATCAACGGCTGTGACTATTGCCTCTCTGCGCACACCTATCTCGGCAAGAACCTTGCGAAGCTCGACGAGGCCGAGATGGCCGCCAATCGCACTGGCGCTTCGAACGACCCGAAGGCGGACGCCGCAGTCCGTTTCGCGGCAAAGATCGTGCGACAGCGCGGTCGCGTCGCCGAAGACGATCTGCGCGCCGTGAAGCTGGCCGGGTACGATGACGCGCAGTTGATCGAGATCGTCCTCCACACCGCGCTGAACACGCTGACAAACTACGTCAACGAAGTTTTCGCCACCGAGATCGACTTTCCGGTCGTCAACGCCCGCGCAGCGGCGTGAAGCCAGACGCGCCGCCGCTTCGTTGCGGCGGCGTTTCCCCAAACCCTGAACAGGAGCCGTCCATGAGCCGCCCGCCATTTCCGCCCTTCGACGCTGATACCGCCGCGCAGAAAGCCCGCATGGCTGAAGACGCCTGGAATTCGCGCGATCCAGCCAGAGTTGCGCTCGCCTATACGGTCGACAGCCGCTGGCGCAACAGAGCGGAATTCATCGAAGGCCGCGCGGCCATCGAGGCGTTTCTGACGCGCAAATGGTCGCGCGAGCTGGACTATCGGCTCATCAAGGAAGTGTGGGCTTATCTTGGCAATCGCATTGCGGTGCGTTTCGCCTACGAATGGCGCGATGAGGCAGGCCACTGGTTTCGCAGCTACGGCAACGAAAACTGGGAGTTCGACGAACAGGGCCTGATGCGGCTGCGCATCGCCAGCATCAACGATCTCCCCATCGAAGAAAAAGCCCGCCTGTTTCACTGGCCGCCGGGCCGCCGGCCCGACGATCATCCAGGCCTCAGCGCGCTCGGCCTTTAAGGAAACGTGTCATGTCAGCCATCGCCGCTTATGCAAGCGATGTCGCCTTCACGCCCGCCGTGAAGGCGATTCAAAGCCGCAAGGGCTCGCGCCGCGCCTACGCCTTGCAGGAACAGAACGGCTCGTGGGCCACCTCGATCACGAGCGATCTGCGATCGTTCATCGAAGCGCAAACCAGCGTGTTTCTGGCGACCGCGAATGCCAGCGGCCAGCCCTACATCCAGCATCGCGGCGGGCCGGCCGGGTTTCTGCGTGTGATCGACGAACAGACGATCGGGTTCGTCGATTTCGCCGGCAATCGTCAGTTCATCAGTGCAGGCAACCTGTCGGAAAATCCGCAGGCGCATCTGTTTCTGATCGACTATGCCGCGCAGCGCCGCGTCAAGATCTGGGGCCGCGCGCGCATCGTGGAAGGCGACGAAAATCTGACGCGCGCGCTGACGCCGGACAATTACAAGGCGCGCGCCGAGCAGGTGTTGCTGTTCACCGTGACAGCCTGGGACGCCAATTGCCCCAAGCATATTCCGCAGCGTTTCGAGGCGGCGGATGTGGCCGCAGCGCTGGATGTTCGCGACAAGCGGATCGCAGAACTTGAGCGCGAACTCGCGGAGCTGAAACTGCCGCGCGCAACTTGAGTAGACGCCGCAATCAGCGGCGCCAAACCGCCGTCAGTCCAGCACTTCCAGCTTCAGGATCGACGCGCCGTGATTGTTGCCGGCCCAGAAGGTCGGCGGCGTGGTGGAATCGTCGAGGAAGATGCGGCGGATGTTGGTGGAGCGCGGCAGCAGATATTCGGTGCTGTCGCCCGTCTGCGGATTGAACCGGATGATGCGGTCGTTCGACATGTTGCCGCTCCACAACATGCCGGTCTTGTCGAGGTAGGCGTCATACGGATAGGAGTGCGGCGTCGGCACGGCCCATTCGCGGAAGCTCTCCTTCTTGGTGTCGAACATGGCGAGCTTGTTGGCGGCGAACTCGGCGAACCAGAGGCGGCCTTCGCCGTCGAGCATGGTACGGCGCGGACGCGAGAAACGCGTCGGCGTCGGATAGACGGTCGGCCGAAACGTCCTGGCTTCCACCTTGCCGATGTTCTCGTCGGCGAAATCCATGAAGTAGAGATTGTTCTCGGCGTCCGCCGCAAGCCCATATGGCGAATGCGGCCGTCCCATCGGCATGGCCTTGAACGGATCGACGAATTCCCAGGTCTTGCTGGCGACGTCAAGGCGCAGGATTCCCTGCTTGCTGACCTCGTTGCTCCACACCTTGCCGTCGACCTTCCACTGGCGCGGCTGCACCATGGATTGTTGCGTGGCGATCGTGCGCGCCGACTCAGGAATTGGGAACATATCGAAGGATTTTGTCGCGACGTTGAAACGCGCCACGCCGGTCTGGAACATCAACGCCAGCCAGTAATTGCCATCAGGGTCAGGCTCCAGCGCCAGCGAACCGCTCGGAAATCCGTCGCGCTGTTGCGGATAAGCCCATTCCTCGTGGCCGCCTGTGCGCGGATCGAGTTTGCCGATGAAATTCTCGACGAAGTTCGAGTACCAGACGTTTCCGTCCTTGTCGGTGCGCACGTCGTGCGGCGCAATCGTGTTGCGCGGCATGTCGTATTCGGTGACGATGACGCGCGTTGCCTTGCCGCTCGGGCGCGGCAGCGTCTGCAGCGGCCAGGTCCATTTGTCGGACTTGCTGAGGTTCGCGGTCGACAGATAATCGGCCACCTTCTTCACGCGGTCTTCGGGCACCACTCGATTCTCGACGCGGGCCTGCACTTTGGCCTGCGTCGAATTGTTGGCGTAGTTCGACATGCGTTTGAGAACAGGCCCGAAATCCTCGGCGTTGAATTTCGAACGAACCACGCGCTCAAGCGTATGGCAGCTCATGCACTCGATCAGCGGCGCCTTTTGCTCCGGCGCGCCCGGCATGCTCATCAGCCATTCGGTGCTGGTCATTTGCGACGCCATGTCGGCGGCGGGCTTCAGTTTGATGTCGAGGCTCGCAGTCTTGCCGGCTGGCACATCGGCGGTCTGCGGACCATCGAGCTCGAAGCCGAGCGCCCGGACGCGCAGCGCGTATTTGCCTTCGCCCAGCCGGTCGGCCGGAAACGCGAAACGCCCATCGCGGTCGCTGACGACAGTGACGCTGATCGTCGAGCCCTGCTTCTGGGCGGTGACCAGCACGCCTTCCATCTTGGATTCGGTTGCTGAGGACACAATGCCGGTGAGCGCGGGCGCGTCAGCCGCATATCCTTCCGCCAACGTAGCCATCCATATCAGCGCCGCCAGCGCGATATTGCCCATGCGCATGCATTCCTCCCGAAGTCGAGGGTCAATCGGACCCGACGACCATCGCGACCGTAATGGCCAAGCGTAATAATTTCGTTTGTGAAACTACTGCTTTTCGATCAGGCAATCCACCTCGATCGGCGCGTTTGGGTCGTTCGACAAACGGTTGCGGATCGTGTCGATCGACTTGTAGCCTTCCTTCGTGCAGGAAATGATCACGTCGTCGGGATTGATGTCCTTGCCGAAGCCAGCGATGCGATAACGGCCTTCCGCATCCGAGCGCGTGACGAGGCTGGCGCCGCCGGAACTGAGTTCGGCTACCACGCGCGCGTCCTCGACGCTCTTGCCGGATTTGATGTCCTTCACCTCGCCGAAGAAGGGCGAGCCGCGGTCTTCGTCTTCATCAAAACCGTCGAGACCCGAGCCCCCCGCGAATGCGTTCGGCGAAAGGGCGAGCGACAGGGCCGCGGAGGCGGCGAACAGGACGGAGCGAGCAGATCGACGGGATGCCTTCATGTGTTTCCTCCCGTCGTCACTTCGGCGATTCAGACGAACCATTCTCGAAGAATGAACAGTTCTACGCCCAACATCGCCAGCGCCGCAATCCACGTTACGGGTACGAGACGTTCGATCAGCTTTTCCGGCAGCGTCGCGGCGACCGCCGCCACGACGCCGGCCACGATGCCGGCCGTCAACAGCCAGCCGAAATAATACATGCCGGGCGCCTGCGCGGCTGGCGGCTGCAAGAAGCCCCACGCGAAGGCCTTCGTCTTCGGCACGTAGGTGAAGACCGGCCAGTTGTAGAACATGATCGGCACGTAAGAGATCACGTAGGCGATCGAGAAGACGGGAAATACGCGCGTCCAGTTCATCCGGTGATCCCCCGAATGTTGACGAGGTAATGGCCGACCATGAAGCCGTACCAGACCGCGATGGCGATGATGAGGGTGACGATGCGGCGCGAGTTTGTGAAGGCCTTCTGGGCCGGTTGCCACAGCCACCAATAGGCTGGGAGCAGGCCGAGCCCGATCGCCGAGAGATGCTCTTTCAGTTCGAACGAGCCGACACTGGCCTTGAGTCGGAACTGCTCCATCGCGACACGCGCGCCGATCCGGTAGTTCGGGTAGATGATGAGGCCCAAGATAAGCGTCACGAAATACAGGATGACGATCGCGTTCACATAGGCGGCGCCGTTCACGGCGCGGAAGCGGTTGAAGAATCCCCCCGTCGCCTTCCGCACAGGCGCTAGCGCGCCAAGCGCCTGATGGGTGATCCCGCCGATCAGCGCGACGGACAACAGCATGTGAGTCAGCAGCAGGACCACATTCATGGGCTCTGTTCCCCTCTCCCTTCCGGCGTCTTCGTTCCGGACGCGTTCTACCTGAACCATAGCATTACGGTTGTTCGCATATCAAGGCGCCGTGGCGCGGACCTCAGCGGTTCGGCCGGAAATTCTGGTTCGGAAATGCCGATTGGTCCGGTGTGGTGATGATGATGAACGTATGATCGGACGCCGTATGGCAGGAATTGCACGCGCGCGTCACGCTCGTCATGGCGGTGGCGAACATCGCCTTGTCGCGCGCCCGGATCGCCTCTTCAACGTCGGCCAACGGCTTGGTGGTGAGCGAGCGCATCATGTCGCCCATGGGCAGGCGGTTCCAGCGCGGAACCGCTTTCGCGATCCCGTCGAGCGACTGGCGCAATTCCTTGAGAACGTAGGTGGCGAGCGGCCAGTTGGCCTCTAGCCCGGCGAGCGTCAGCTTGGCGTGGCGCGGCTGAACGAGCGTGTTCATCAGGTCGCCGAGCCGCATCTCGAACGGGACCAGTGCAGGTGCGGCCGGGGCCGCGGCTGGAGATGCTGGCGCGGGGGACTGAGCCACCGCGAACGACGACATCCCGACGCAGATCGTCGCGAGCGCTAAGCTCGCCGGTCGAAGCATGGTCATCGTTCCTCCCGATCGAACGCGCGCCGGCGTTTTCATCCGGCGCGCCGAAACCATCAGCCCAGATGCTGGCCGGAGTCCATGCGGATCGACTCGCCCGTCATGGTGCCGAAGCCTTCGATCAGCGCCAGAGCGGCTTCCGCCACATCCTTCGGCCACAGGCCCTTGCCGAGCGGATATTCGTCTTTGGCGGCCTGCACGCGGGCCTCATAGGCCTTGTCGTCGAGGATCTTGTTGGTCCACGGGCCGAACAGACCGCCGGGGCAAAGCGCGTTGACGCGCACTTCAGGCGCCAGTGCGCGGGCCAGCGACAAAGTCAGATTGTTGACCGCCGCCTTCGAGGCGCAATAGGCGATGTTGCTGCCGCCGGCCCGGAACGCGCCCACCGACGAGATGTTGACGATCACGCCATCGCCGTGCGCCTTCAGATGCGGCGCGCAGGCGCGCGACATCTGGTAATTGCCGATCACGTTGACGCCGAAGATCCACTCGAACTCCGCCTTGTTCAGCAGATGCATGTCCTTGTGCTTGATCGGTTTGGTGACGGCGGCGTTGTTCACCAGAATGTCGAGACGGCCGAAGGTCTTGATCGCCTGCTCGACCATCGCGACGCATTCAGAATCTTCGGCCACGTTGCACTTCACGGCGATCGCCTGCACGCCGAGCGCGCGGCAGTCTGCGGCGACCTTCTCGGCGCCTGCGCCATTGCCGGAATAATTGACGACGACGTTGCAGCCTTTCTGGGCGAGCATCTTGACGGTCTCGCCGCCGATGCCTTCCGCCGAGCTCGAGCCCGTGACGATAGCTGCCTTGCCCTTGACGTTCATGCGCGTCCTCCTGTTTCCCGTCCACAATAGCCAGCGTGGCGGGCGGCGCAAGGCGGAGCGCAGTCCGCGCGCGGCGGATCAGCGCGTGTGACGCGCTGTGCGGGTGCGCATGGTGACGAGTTCTTCCGCCGCCGTGGGGTGCACCGCCATGGTGGCGTCGAAATCGGCTTTGGTGGCGCCCATCTTTACCGCAATGCCGAGCAATTGCGCCATTTCGCCGGCCTCATGGCCGAGGATGTGGACGCCCAGCACCTTGTCCGACTTGCCGTCGACGACGATCTTCATGATCGTCTTTTCGGCGCGACCTGAGAGCGTCGCCTTCATGGGCCGGAAGCTCGCCTGATAGATGTCGACGATATCGTGCGTGCGCCGTGCTTCCGTCTCGGTGATCCCGACCGTGCCGATTTCCGGCGTCGTGAATACCCCGGTGGCGACGTTGTGGTGAGACACCTGCGTCGGCCGGTCGCCATACAGGGTGTCGGCGAACGCATGGCCTTCGCGGATCGCGACGGGCGTGAGATTGAGCCGATTGGTGACGTCGCCCACGGCATAGATCGACGGCACGTTGGTGCGCGAAAAGGCGTCGACCTTGATCGCCCCGATGTCGTCTGTCTGCACCCCGACCGTCTCCAGCCCGAGGCCGCGCGAATGCGGCTTGCGGCCTGTGGCGATCATCACCTGTTCGACGACGATCTCGCCGCCATCCGTGAGCGTTACGCGGCGGCCGGAGCCCGTCTTCTCGATCAGCAGCGGCAGCGCGCCAAAATGGAATGTCACG
>CANJEY010000220.1 GCA_947472615.1 Beijerinckiaceae bacterium | reverse complement strand
ACCGTGATGAAAATGAATGCGAAGGCGGCGCGCCCGGGTGCGGCTATGGTCATGTGCGGATTCGCTCTCGGGCAGAATGAACACGCCAGCATTGTCGCATTCCGCCGCGGGCCGCAAACACGGCCGCTGGACGACAGCGTTGCTGCGTGTAGGCTGGCGCTGTTTCAAGGGGAGGATTTGATGGCCAATGCAATTGCTCCGATTGATCCCGTCGCGATCGTCGCCGCAGCGAATGCGGATCGCCGAATTGATTTGCGGGCGGCAAAGTTCGCCAAGATGGCGGAAGGCCCGTTTGCATTCCTGCGAGGCGGCGCGGATCTCTATTTCGCCCGACTCGACAAGACGAACCATCAGGATGCGCCTCTCGGCTGGATGTCCGGCGATCTACATCTGGAGAACTTCGGCGTCTATCGCGCGGCCGACGGCAGCACGCCATTCGACATCAACGATTTTGACCAATGCGCCCTGCTGCCCGCCAGCGTGGAGATGGTGCGGTTCGCGTCGAGCGCGATCGTCGCGGGTGACGGCAAATCCATCGCGCGCGCGGCCGCCACAAAGGCACTAATTGTCTATCTCGAGACGCTAGCGAATGGCGACGCGAACGGATGGGGCGTCGGATCGGCCGGAAAACTGGTGAAGGTATTTCAGGCGGACCAGCAGGGCGAAGACCAGACCAAATGGCTGAAGAATCGCAAAGAGAAAGCCAAGGATCGCCGCGTCTTCTCAGCCAGCAAGAGTAACCGCGACATCACGGCGCGCGAGCGTGCCGAACTCAAGACGGCCGCCAAGTCGCTTGCAGCGGGCCGCTTCGACGCGAAACCAGAGGCATGGTTCGAGTTTCGTGACGCCAAATTTCGCGCCACGGGGCTAGGTAGTTTGGGCGTCCGGCATTACGCCATTCTGGTTCGTGGCGACGGCGACCCCGACGCCAATTGCATTCTCGACCTGAAGGCTGCCCGCGCTGCGGTCGGGTCGTCCCTCTGGACCCAACCTGCGTTCGCCAATCCGGCCGCGCGAGTCGCCACGATCCAGAGCGCCTGTCAGGCGTCGCCGCCGCATGTCGGGACCGTGACGATGGGCGGCGACGACTTCGTCGTGCGGCAGGCGTTCGCGCAGGACGAAAAGATCAGCATCCGTGAGAACATCGCCTCCTGGGCCGACTTCACGGACGCTCTCTGCGACATGGCGCGCATCGCCGCGTGTTCGCATCTCCGCGCCGCCGGCCAGCATGGCGCCGCGCCGGCCGCCGATTTCGTCCGCTGGGCCGGAAAGGCCGACGTGGCCGCAATAATCGAACTCGCCGCACGGGCGGCGGACGACAACGACAAGGACTACGCCGTGTTCAAAGCCGCCGCCGCGGCGAAAGACCCGCGACTGTTCGGCGGCTTGCCGAAACCCTGATCCGGGCGTCCAATGGGCGGATGAACGACTGGATCGATCCCGCCCTGAGCCTGCTCGCCGCCATGATTGCCGGCGGGCTCATCGGCCTCAACCGCGACATGCACGGCAAGCCGACGGGCGTGCGCCTGCACGCGATGGTGGCGCTGGGCGCGGCCGCGCTGGTTCTGGTCGGACGCGCCGACAGCGATCCGGCCTCATCGAGCCGCATCATTCAGGGCATCGTGGGCGGCATCGGGTTTCTGGGCGCGGGCGTCATCATGCGCAGCGGAACCGACGTGCGGCGCATCCAGCACCTGACGACCGCCACGTCCATCTGGGTGACGGCGGCGCTGGGCGTCGCCTGCGGAGCCGGCGCGTGGCGCATTGCGGCGCTCGCGTCAATCGCGGTTCTTCTGGTGCTGGTGGCGGGCTATTACATCGACAAGCGGCTTTATGGCGTCCTCGACACCGAGGACAGCGACGATCACGACCCGATCAGCCCCTGATCAGCGCCGCATCCGCTCCTCGATCACCTCGTCGAACAGGCGCATGTAACGCCCGGCCGCATCGTCCCAGGTGAATTTCGCCGCGTGACCGAAGCCTTCCGCCGACAGACGGGCGCGCAGGTCCGCATCGCTGGCGATCGTCACGATGCCGCGCGCGATACTCTCGGTCGAGTGCGGATCGACCAGCACTGCATGGCCACCGGCCACTTCGGCGGTGGCGGTCGCGTCGGCGGTGAGGACCGGCGCGCCGCACGCCATGGCCTCAATGATCGGCAAGCCGAAACCCTCATAGAGCGACGGAAACAGGAAGGCCTCTGCCCCCGCCAGCAGCGGACCCATGTGTTCGTCCGCCACATAGCCAAGCAGTTTCGTGCGCGGCGCATTGGCGATGTCGCCGATATCGCCGAACACATGGGTGCGCGACAGATTGCCGGACGCTACCAGCATCAGGTCGTCAGGCAGGCTCTTCTGCGCTTCCGACCACGCCGCGATGGCGCGGCTGAGGTTCTTGCGGCGGTCGGCGGTCGCCTGCAGCAGGATATAGCGCTCCGGCAGCGACAGGGCGGCGCGCGTGGCGGCGATCTCGTCGAGGGTGTGGCGGCGGAACGATTGGGTGACGCCGTTCGGGATCACCACGATCCGGTCGTCCGGCACGCCTAGCCGGTCGATGATCCGGCGGCGGGAAAACTCCGACACGGTCGCAATGCGGGCCGCGCGGCGCATCAGCGGCGGCGTGATGACGCCATAGAAGGTGCGGAAGGTCGATGAGAAGAACTCGGGCACGTCGTAGAAGGCGATGTCGTGCAGCGTCACCACCTGGAACGACTTCACGATCGGCCCGGTGGCGGATGGCGACCAGAGCAATCGGCCGGCGCTGCGGGCCGGCAACACGAATTGTTCCCATACATGCCCCTCCGGCCCGCCGAGCGGCCGCGAAGGCGCAATGATGTCCGTATCCTTCAGTCTCTTGAGGATTTCGGCAGTGACGCGCTGCTGGCCGCCCATAGAGAAGGCCGTGACACGCGCATTGACCGCGATTCGCATGCGATCATCCTTCGCCCTTGCCGCAACTCGACCTTAGGCGAAATTCTTTCAGACCCGGTAAACGGGAATCAGGCGAGCAACCAGACGATCAGCGTCGCCGAGGCCGCGACGGCTGCGCCGGCGGCTCCAACCACGCGCCAGTCAAAATGGAAGCGATTGTCCACGGGATCGTCCAGCTCGGCCGGGCCGACGAACGCCAGTCCGGCGGCGTCAGCGGCGCCCTGAAGGCCCGCGAAGGATGAAAATCGGGGAAGAACGGAATGTTGCTGGCTCATGGGACGACGATGCTCGCCATTTGTTGCCAAGATATGACGCTATCTGGCGAAACCGCGTCAGGCGACCAAACGTCGCGCCGATCCGATGCTGTGCCCAACACTATGGTTGCCATTTCGTTCCATCGAGCTGGCGTTGACGTATATTCGGCGCAGCGAATCAATTGGTCAGGCGTCCCGGCATGGTAGGAAGCAACGACTTGTTCGGCGGCAATGCCGCCCGGAAGATCGAGCCCGACCGGACGGGCGACAGGAGTTCAGGCGTGAAGACACCCCGTCAGGAGCCGCCGAAGAAACCGGCAGGCGACGGCTACAATGCGTCGCATATCGAGGTTCTGGAAGGACTTGAGCCGGTCCGGCGGCGTCCCGGCATGTATATCGGCGGCACCGACGAGGCCGCCCTGCACCACCTCTATGCTGAGGTGCTGGACAATTCGATGGACGAGGCGGTCGCCGGCCACGCGAGCTGGATCGACGTCCGGGTTGAGGAAGACGGGTGGCTGAGCGTGGCCGACAATGGCCGCGGCATCCCGGTGGATCCCCACCCCAAGTTCCCGAAGAAGTCGGCGCTTGAAGTGGTGATGACCACGCTGCACGCGGGCGGCAAGTTCGATTCCGGCGCTTACCAGACATCGGGCGGCCTGCACGGCGTCGGTGTCTCGGTCGTCAACGCGCTCTCCGAATTTCTCGAGGTCGATGTGGTGATCGGCCAGATCCACCATCGCCAGACGTTTGAGCGCGGCCATCCGACCTCGAAACTCGAGATTTTGGGCAAGGCGCCGAACAAGCGCGGCACCAAGGTCCGGTTCCGGCCCGATCCGCAGATCTTCGGCAAGGACGCCAGCTTCAAGCCGGCGCGCCTGTTCCGCATGACGCGCTCGAAAGCCTATCTGTTCGGCGGCGTCGAAATCCGTTGGCATTGCACGCCTTCGCTGCTGGACCCCGGAGCCAAGACGCCCGCCGAGGCGGTCCTGCACTTCCCGGGCGGGCTCAAGGACTATCTGGCGCAGGAAATCGACGGGAAGGAGCTCGTCACCGAGCAGATCTTCACCGGCAAGGTCGACAAGCCGGGCGGCCACGGCTCCCTCGAATGGGCGATCGCCTGGCTCGCGGGCGACGACGGCTTTGTCCATTCCTATTGCAACACGATCCCGACGCCCGACGGCGGCACCCATGAGGCTGGCCTGCGCGCCGCCATCATGAAAGCCCTGAAGGACCACGCCGAGCGCATCGGCCAGTCCAAGCGCGCCGCTAGCGTCACCTCCGACGACATCATGGTCACCTGCGCCGCGATGGTGTCGGTGTTCCTGCGCGAGCCGGAATTTCAGGGCCAGAACAAGGGCCGCCTGATGACCTCGGAGGCCACTCGCATCGTCGACAATACGGTGCGCGACGCCTTCGACCACTGGCTGGCCGCCTCGCCGTCGCAGGCGAACAAGCTGCTCGACTGGGCGATCGAGCGCGCCGAGGAGCGGTTGCGCCGCCGAGCCGAAAAAGAAGTCGCCCGCAAGACCGCGGTGCGCAAGCTGCGCCTCCCCGGAAAGCTCGCAGATTGCTCGAACTCAACGCTGCAAGACACTGAAATATTTATCGTTGAAGGCGATTCGGCCGGCGGCTCCGCCAAGCAGGCGCGCGACCGCGCCAGTCAGGCGATCCTGCCGTTGCGCGGCAAGATCCTGAACGTCGCCAGCGCCACCCGCGACAAGCTCGCCGGCAATCAGCAGTTGGCCGACCTGATTCAGGCGCTCGGCTGCGGCACGGGCGCGAACTACCGGGAAACCGAGCTTCGCTACGGCCGCGTCATCATCATGACCGACGCCGATGTCGACGGGGCGCATATCGCATCGCTGCTGATCACGTTCTTCTACCGGCAGACGCCAAAGCTGATCGACGCCGGACGCCTCTATCTGGCGGTGCCGCCGCTTTACAAGCTCACGCAAGGCTCGAAGATCGCCTATGCCCGCAACGACGCCCACAAGGACGAGCTGGCGCGCACATTCTTCACCGGCAAGGGCAAGATTGAAATGAGCCGGTTCAAAGGCTTGGGCGAGATGCTTCCAGCACAACTTAAGGAAACAACGATGGACCCGCGCAAGCGGACACTGCTGAAGGTGACCATTGTGCCTGAGGATCGCGAGGCGACGTCCGACTCGGTGGAGCGTCTGATGGGCAACAAACCCGAGCTGCGCTTCGCGTTCATTCAGGAGCGCGCCGCCTTCACTCCGCAGGCGGAACTGGATATTTGAACAGCCGAGCTCGCCGGGATTCGAGGCCCGCGAGCATGCAAGGAACGCCACATGACCGCCGCCGCCCGCTACACCGGCCGCGCCATCGTCTATCACTGGACCATGGCGGCGCTTATCCTGTTCCTGCTGGCGCAGGGTTATGCGATCGACCTCGGGCCATCGGCCACCAAGGCATGGTGGGTGAATTTGCACTCTGCGGTCGGAGTCGTGGTCACCCTGCTTCTGCTTGCCCGCATCGTCTGGCGCATCGGCCACCGGCCGCCAGACCTGCCGGACGGCACGTCGGCCCTCGTCCGCGCCAGCTCGCACGCCGCCCACATGCTGCTTTACGCGCTGATGGCCGTCGTTTGCCTTTCGGGCTTCGTCAACATTTTCGCGCGCGGGCGCGGCATCGACTTCGGACTCTTCCAGTTCCCGGCCATCATGGCGTCGGATCGCAGCATCACCCGGCCGGCGGACACGACGCACATCATCCTGTCGTATTCGATGGCGGCGCTCGTTCTGCTGCACGTCGCGGCGGCTGTCTGGCATCAGTGGTTCTTGAAGGACAGGCTGATGCTGCGCATGATGCCCGGCGCCGAATAGGCGGAACCTCAGCAGCGTAGTAACCGCCGGTTTACCATAACGGCGCATCATCCCTGCTCACAGCACGCTGGGGATGGGCGATGAATATGTTACGTTCTTTTTTGTCGGACACACGCGGGAACGCCACAATCCGCATGGCGGTCGTGGCCGGCGCGCTGTCGTTCGTGGCGGTGCTGGGCGCCAACTATATCGACCGTTCGGCGCGCGACGGCAGCCTCGCCCGCATGGCGTCCGGCTTCATGAAACCGAACCCGCAGGTCGCGGCGAATCGCCCGCGCGGCCCCTTCGATTACACGGCGACCGGCTCGATCGAGCAGGCGGCGCGCAACGTCATTCTCGACCCCTGCCTTGGTATTCCCAAATAAAGCATTTGGGCGAATTCACGGTCTGCCGCTGGATAAACGATTGACTTTCGGCGGATTAGGCCTATGTCTCAGGTCGGCGTACGAGAGGCCCGCGCGTGCCCGTCGCCCGTTCCGCAGCAAATCCGCTAGCGTAATTTTTCCTTGAATTGGACGCGCGAGAAGTGGCAACGGATTCTTATTCCGGCCGCTCCGGATAAAGCTGAAGAATGACATTCGATGAACTTGGACTGAGCGAAAAGGTCCTTCAGGCGGTCACCGCCGCAGGCTACACACAACCCACCCCCATCCAGGAACAGGCCATTCCGTTCGCCCTGCAGGGCCGCGACGTGCTGGGCATCGCCCAGACCGGCACCGGCAAGACGGCGGCCTTCACTCTGCCCATGCTGTCCCGGCTCGAATCGGGCCGCGCCCGCGCCCGGATGCCGCGCACGCTGATCCTCGAGCCGACCCGCGAACTCGCCGCACAGGTCGAGGAAAGCTTCGTCAAATACGGCGTCAATCACAAGCTCAACGTGGCGCTGCTGATCGGCGGCGTCTCGTTCGGCGATCAGGAAACTAAGATCATGCGCGGAGCGGACGTGCTGATCGCCACGCCCGGCCGACTTCTCGATTTCTCCGAACGCGGCAAGCTGCTGCTGACTGGCATCGAGATCCTCGTCATCGACGAGGCGGACCGCATGCTCGACATGGGTTTCATCCCCGACATCGAGCGCATCTGCAAGCTGGTGCCGTTCACGCGCCAGACGCTGTTCTTCTCGGCCACCATGCCGCCAGAGATCACGCGCCTGACCGAGACCTTCCTGCAAAACCCTGTGCGCGTCGAAGTCTCGCGCGCCGCCTCCACCAACGCCAGCATCATCCAGACGCTGGTGGCCTCGCCCGGCGGCGGCGAAAAGCGCGAAACGCTGCGCAACCTGATCCGCACCGCCGACAACTTCAAGAACGCCATCATCTTCTGCAACCGCAAGCGCGATGTGGCGATCCTGCACAAGTCGCTGGT
>CANJEY010000219.1 GCA_947472615.1 Beijerinckiaceae bacterium | reverse complement strand
TTCAGGATCTTGCGGCCGGACTCGCCTTCCTTCTTGATCGCCTCAAGCGATGGGAACACGGAAGTCAGAAGCTGGATGATGATCGAGGCCGAGATATACGGCATGATGTTCAGCGCGAAGATCGCCATGCGCTGCACGGCGCCGCCCGCGAACATGTTGAACAGTTCTAGCACGCCCTGCTGCTTGCCGGTGAAGCTCGCCTCGAATGCGGCAGGGTCGATCCCCGGCAGCGGGATGTAGGTTCCGAGCCGGTAGATCACCAGCGCGCCGAGCGTGAACCAAATCCGCTTCTTCAGTTCCTCGGCCTTGCCGATCGCGGAGAAGTTGATCGATGCTGCGAGCTGTTCGGCTGCCGATGCCATAAAGCACTCCGGTCGGCGCGGTGTCCGCGCCCTCTGGGTTGAGGAGCCGCCAGCCTCGCGCGAAGCCGCCGCTCCCGTCGTCCGATCCTAGACCGCGCCATGCCGAGACGGCGGGGGAACCCCTACACGCGACAACGGGGCGGATGGTTCCTACCACTCGCCCCGCTCGCAGGATATGGTGTCGCCGTCACGGATATCACCCCGCAGCGGGATCGCTCAAGCAGAGGCTTCCGTGGCCGCAGCCAGCAGCTTCACCGAACCGCCGGCCTTCTCGATGGCGGCGATTGCGGACTTCGAAGCGCCGAGAACCTCGAAGGACGCCTTCGACTTCAACTCGCCCTGGCCGAGGATCTTCACGCCGTCGCGAGCGCGGGCGAGAACGCCAGCCGCCACAAGCGAATCGACCGTCACGGGCTGGGCGGTGTCGAGCTTGCCGGCGTCAAACGCCTGCTGCACCCGGCCGATGTTGACTTCGTTGATGTCCAGCGCGTGGATGTTCGTGAAGCCGCGCTTGGGCAGGCGACGATGCAGCGGCATCTGGCCGCCTTCGAAGCCCTTGATGCGCACGCCCGAGCGAGCCGTCTGGCCCTTGCCGCCGCGTCCGCTCTGCTTGCCCTTGCCGGACCCGATGCCGCGACCGACGCGGGTGCGAGCCTTGGAAGAGCCGGGATTGTCGTTGATCTCGTTGAGTTTCATCGATCTGCTCCCTACTTCGCGTCGACGATGCGAACGAGATGGGCGACCTTGGCGATCATGCCGCGAACCGCCGGGGTGTCCTCGACCGAGGACGTACGGCCGATCCGGTTGAGACGCAGGCCAACCAGCGTGGAACGCTGGTCGCCCGGCCGGCCGATCGAGCTGGCGGTCTGAACGATTGTGATCTTCTTCTTGTCAGTCATCTTGGCCCCTCCGCTTACGCGTCAACCGCGTCCGCATCCACGCCGGAACGGCGCGACTGCAGCGTGGAGACCTTGATGTTGCGGCGAGCGGCGACGGACCGCGGCGAATCTTCCTGCTTCAGCGCATCAAACGTGGCGCGCACCATGTTGTAGGGGTTGGATGACCCCTGCGACTTGGCGACAACGTCGTGCATGCCGAGCGTTTCGAACACGGCGCGCATCGGGCCACCTGCAATGATGCCAGTGCCGGCCGGAGCCGCGCGCAGAATGACCTTGCCGGCGCCGTGACGCCCATGCACGTCATGATGAAGCGTACGGCCTTCGCGCAGCGGAACGCGGATCAGCCCGCGCTTGGCGGCTTCCGTCGCCTTGCGGATGGCTTCCGGCACTTCGCGCGCCTTGCCGTGACCGAAGCCAACGCGGCCCTTCTGGTCGCCGACAACCACGAGAGCGGCGAAACCGAACCGACGGCCACCCTTCACAACCTTTGCGACGCGGTTGATGTGGACCAGACGGTCCACGAACTCACTGTCTCTATCGTCACGATCGCGACCGCGACCGCCATCACCTTCACGCGCCATTTTTCTTGTCCGTCACTTGCGCGGTCGCCAGAGGCGTCCGCTCGCTGGGATTTGGGAACTCCGCGGCCGCAGCCGCGAAATCCGTGAAATCAGAAGTTGAGCCCGCCTTCGCGCGCTCCGTCCGCGAGCGCCTTGACGCGCCCGTGATACACATAGCCGCCGCGGTCGAACACGACATCCTTGATGCCGGCCTGAACCGCGCGCTCGGCGATCAGCTTGCCGATCGTCTTGGCGGCCTCGACCGTCGCACCCGTCTTCAACGCAGCCCGCTGATCCTTTTCGAGCGAGGAAGCCGCGACGATCGTCGCACCCTTCTCGTCGTCAATGATCTGAGCGTAGATCTGCTTCGACGAACGGTGAACCGACAACCGCGGCTTGCCATAAGCGCGCGCGCGAATGGAGCGGCGGATACGCGCCTTTCGACGGGCGCTGGCGTCCTGAAATTTAGCCATCGCAGCCTCTCCTTACTTCTTCTTGCCTTCCTTGCGGAAGATGAATTCGCCTTCGTACTTGACGCCCTTGCCCTTGTACGGCTCGGGGCCGCGATAGCCGCGGATTTCTGCGGCTACCTGACCGACCTGACGCTTGTCGTTGCCGGCGATCATGATCTCCGTCGGCTTCGGCGTCACGATCGCAACGCCCGCCGGTATCGGATACACGACGTCGTGACTGAAGCCGAGCGAAAGCTGAAGGTTCTTGCCCACCACGGCGGCCTTGTAGCCGACGCCGGTGATTTCCAGCTTCTTCTCGTAGCCCTTGGTGACGCCGACCACCAGATTGGCGATGCGGGCGCGGGATGTACCCCAAAGGGCGCGCGCGCGCTTCGACTGCGACCGCGGATCGACCTTGATGGAATTGTCTTCCATCACGACCGAAACTTCATCGGGAACGAGGAACGAGAGCTCGCCCTTCGCGCCCTTCACGGCGACGTTCTGTCCATCGACCTTGGCGGTGACGCCAGCCGGAACCGGAACCGGTTTCTTTCCTACACGAGACATGGTGTTTCCTCGGCCTCCGGTCAGAAGACCCTGCAGAGCACTTCACCGCCGACGTTCTGCTCGCGCGCAACGTGATCGGCCATGACGCCCTTGGGAGTCGAAATGATGGTGATGCCGAGGCCATTGGCGACGCGCGGCATGGCGTTGACGGCGGAATAGACCCGGCGGCCCGGCTTGGACACGCGCTCGATCTGCCGGATCACCGGCTCGCCGTCATAGTACTTCAGTTCGATTTCGAACTCGGTGCGGCCGTTGCCGAAATCGGTCTGCGAATAGCCGCGGATGTAGCCTTCCTGCTGCAGCACGTCGAGCACGTTGGCCCGCAGACGCGAACCTGGCGTCATAACCTTGCCCTTGCGGCGCATTCCGGCGTTACGAATGCGGGTGAGCATATCGCCCAAAGGATCGTTCATTGACATGATCCTGCTCCCTTACCAGCTCGACTTGACGAGGCCGGGAACCAGGCCCTTCGAGCCGAGTTCACGCAGCGCAATGCGCGACATCTTCATCTTGCGGGTGAAGGCGCGCGGACGACCCGTCACTTCGCAGCGATTGCGCAGGCGGACCTTGGCGGAATTGCGCGGCAGTTCGGCCAGCTTGAGGCGAGCTTCAAAGCGCTCCTCCATGCTGAGCGACTCGTCGTTGGCGATCGCCAGCAGACGTTCGCGGCGGCCGCTGAATTTCTTCACCAGCCGGGCCTTCCGCTTGTTGTTCTCGATAGCACTCTTCTTAGCCATGATTGACCTCTGGTTTCCGCGTCTGAGACCCGGGTCTCACTGCCGGAAAGGGAAGTTGAAGGCGCGAAGCAGAGCGCGCGCCTCATCGTCGGTCTTCGCCGTGGTGCACACGATGATGTCCATGCCGATAATCGATTCCGCCTTGTCGTAATCGATTTCCGGGAACACGAGGTGCTCCTTGATGCCCAGGGCGTAGTTGCCGCGGCCATCGAAGGACTTCGGATTCAGGCCACGGAAGTCGCGAATGCGCGGAAGCGCGATCGTGACCAGACGGTCCATGAATTCATACATGCGAGTCTTGCGCAGCGTGACCTTCGTGCCGATCGGCATGTTCTCGCGCAGCTTGAAGGTCGAGATCGCCTTGCGGGCGCGGGTGATGATCGGCTTCTGGCCGGAAATCAGCGCCAGATCGGCGGCGGCGCTCGTCACCTTCTTGGTGTCGTTCACCGCGTCGCCCACGCCCATGTTCAGCACGATCTTCTCGATCGACGGAACCTCGAGCGGGTTCTTGTAGCCGAACTCCTTAATCAGCGCCGGACGCACGACTTCGTCGTAATGCTTGCGCAGGCGCGGCGCATAACCCTCAGGAAGGGCCAGCGACTCGGCCGTCGCGAGCGGACCGTCGACCTTGGCCTGTCCACGACCTGAACCGGCTTTGGCCTTGTCTTTGTCCTTGGCCTTATCCTTGGAGGCCTTGTCGGTCTTTGCCTCAGCCATCGATCAGATCTCCGGAACGCTTGGCGACGCGAACCTTGCGTCCGTCGTCGAGAACCTTGAAGCCGACCCGGGTCGCCTTGCCGTCCTTCGGATCGGCGACGGCCAGGTTCGACAAATGGATGGTGGCTTCCTTCGAGATGATGCCGCCTTCCTGGCTGGCGGACTGACGCGTGTGGCGCTTCACGACGTTGACGCCGCGAACCACAGCACGCTCTTCCGTCGGAATGACGCGGAGCACTTCACCCGAACGGCCCTTGTCGCGACCGGCCAGCACGACGACCTTGTCGCCCTTCTTGATCTTCGCTGCCATCACAGAACCTCCGGCGCGAGCGAAATGATTTTCATGTGATTGCGGGCACGCAGTTCGCGCGGCACAGGCCCGAAGATACGGGTTCCGACCGGCTCGGACTGATTGTTAATCAGCACCGCCGCGTTCGAGTCGAAACGGATCACCGATCCGTCGGCCCGCTTGATGTCTTTCGCGGTGCGGACGACCACCGCCTTCATCACGTCGCCCTTCTTCACGCGTCCGCGCGGAATGGCTTCCTTGATGGAGACGACAATGATGTCGCCGACGCCTGCGTACTTCCGCTTGGAACCGCCGAGCACCTTGATGCACATCACGCGGCGCGCGCCGGAATTATCCGCCACGTCGAGGTTAGTCTGCATCTGAATCATGGCTTCGCGCCTTTCTGTCAGATCGGTTTCCGACGGCGAACCGCCGGACTACGCCTGATGGGACCTCGGTCCCGATTGCATTCCGGATGTGTCGCTCAGGCCTTGTCGGCCGGGGCGAGAACGATCCATCGTTTCAGCTTCGAGATGGGCTTGGTCTCCTCGATGGACACCGCGTCGCCTACCATGAACGCCTTGTTCTCGTCGTGGGCGTGATAGTTCTTGGAACGGCGAACCGTCTTCTTGAGCAGCGGATGCGTGAAACGCCGCTCAACCTTGACCACTACTGTCTTCGCCTGCTTGTCGCTGACGACGACGCCCTGAAGAATTCGCTTCGGCATGCCTGGCCTCTTATTTCTGAGCGCTGCGCTTTTGCGACACGAGCGACTTGGCGCGCGCGATCTCGCGGCGGACGACCTTCACCCGCGACGTGTTCTCGAGCTGACCAGTGGCGCGCTGAAAGCGCAGGTTGAACTGTTCCTTCTTCAACTTGAGGACTTCGTCCACGAGCTGATCTTCGGACATGACGCGAAGGTCGGAGAGGCGTTGCTTGGACTTCATCGCTGTCTCCTTATTCCGCAATGCGCTGAACGAAACGGGTCTTGATCGGCAGCTTGGCGGCCGCGAGCGCGAACGCCTGCTTGGCGACGTCGAGCGGCACGCCATCGCATTCAAACATGATGCGGCCGGGAGCGACGCGAGCCGCCCAATACTCTGGAGCGCCCTTGCCTTTACCCATGCGGACTTCGACGGGCTTCTTCGACACGGGCACATCCGGGAACACCCGGATCCACACGCGACCTGCGCGCTTCATGTGACGGGTCAGGGCGCGACGAGCCGCCTCGATCTGACGCGCGGTCAGACGATCCGGCTCCATCGCCTTGAGTCCATACTGGCCGAAGTTCAGCGAAAAGCCGCCCTTGGCGTTGCCATGGATACGGCCCTTGAAGGCCTTCCTGAATTTGGTTCGCTTTGGTTGAAGCATTTTTGAACTCTCGAATTCGCCGGGTGCGGATCAGGCCGCGTCGCGATCGCGACGCTGACGACGTTCACCACCGCCGCCGCCACCATGATCCTGCTCGGCCAGCTTCTTGTCCTGCGCCATCGGATCGTGCTCGAGGATCTCGCCCTTGAAGATCCAAACCTTGATGCCGCACGTGCCGTAAGCGGTATGCGCGGTCGCAACACCGTAGTCGACGTCGGCGCGCAACGTATGCAGCGGCACGCGGCCTTCGCGATACCACTCGAGGCGTGCGATTTCCGCGCCGCCGAGACGGCCGGAGCAGTTGATGCGGATGCCCTGCGCGCCCAGACGCATGGCCGACTGCACGGCCCGCTTCATGGCGCGGCGGAACGCCACGCGACGTTCGAGCTGCTGCGCGATCGAATCGGCGACCAGGGTCGCATCGACTTCGGGCTTGCGCACCTCGACGATATTGATGACGACTTCCGAAGCGGTCAGCTTGGCGACCGACTTGCGGATCTTGTCGATGTCGGCGCCCTTCTTGCCGATCACCACGCCCGGACGAGCCGAGTGAATGGTGACGCGGCACTTCTTGTGAGGGCGCTCGATGATGATCTTCGAAACAGCGGCCTGCTTCAGCGTCTTCATCAGGACTTCGCGGATGCGCATGTCCTCGTGAAGCAGCTTGCCGTATTCGCCCTTGCTGGCGAACCAGCGGGAGTCCCACGTCCGGTTGATGCCGAGACGAAGACCGATCGGATTGACCTTCTGACCCATCGTTCTCTCCTCAGCCCTGCTGCTCGGCCGACGTCTGTGCGACTTCCCGAACCACGATCGTCAGGTTCGAGAAAGGCTTCTCGATCCGTCCGGCGCGACCGCGGGCGCGGGGGCTGAAACGCTTCATCACCAGCGCCTTGCCGACGTGCGCTTCGGCGACGACGAGATCGTCGACGTCGAGGCTGTGGTTGTTCTCGGCGTTGGCGATGGCGCTTTCCAGCGCCTTCTTGACGTCGTGCGCGCTGCGTTTGCGGGAGAACTGGAGATCGGCGAGCGCCGTCTCGACCTTCTTGCCGCGGATCAATTGCGCCAGCAAGTTCAACTTCTGCGGGCTGACGCGCAGCATGCGCGCGACAGCTTTCGCTTCGTTGTCCTTGAGGGCGCGCGGGGTCTTCTGCTTCGACATGCGATCAGCCCCTCTTGGCCTTCTTGTCCGCCGCGTGCCCATGAAAGGTGCGCGTCGGAGAGAATTCACCGAACTTGTGGCCGATCATGTCTTCGGTGACGTTCACCGGGACGTGCTTGTGGCCGTTGTAGACGCCGAACGTCAGACCGACGAACTGCGGCAGGATCGTGGAGCGACGGCTCCAGATCTTGATGACTTCATTGCGGCCAGACGCGCGCGACGTATCCGCCTTCTTGAGCAGGTAGCCGTCGACGAACGGGCCTTTCCAGATCGAACGAGCCATGGATCAGCCCTTCTTGC
>CANJEY010000218.1 GCA_947472615.1 Beijerinckiaceae bacterium | reverse complement strand
TTTCAAAATATCCAAAATCTCGTTTGCTAACGCGATCCCGGCGGTTCGATGATCGCCGCAACGCGCTCCACGATCTCTTTTGGGGTTGCGGCAATTTCGTCGACGAGTTTCGCCATGTCAGGTCCCGACGTCGCGTCGATATCGTACCCCTGTTTCTTGGCGTCGCGCAGGAAGTCGGGGTCTGCGAACAATGCGTCGAACGCTCCCTGCAAGGCTGCGACGCGGTCCGGCGGCGTGCCGGGCGGCGTCACATAGGGGCGGCCGAACGCGAGGCTGGCGTAGAGGAAGCGTAGCGCCTGCCGTTGTTCGTCATTGCGGGCGAGATCGAGAACGAACGGAACGCCCGGAAAGCGCGCGTCGGGCTTCAGGCCAGCCTGCAGAACCACTCGCATTTCGCCGGATTTGATCTGGCTGCCGCGCGCGCGCAGCAATGTTTCTGCGCTCTGGCATGACCCATTGATCTCGCCTCGCTCGGCTGCGACGAGAACGACACCGGAATCCGAATAACCGTCGATGACGCGGAACTTCATCCCTAGAATCTGGTTCAGCGCCACCGGATAAATGTGCATGCCGCTGCCGACGCCGTCGGTGCCGACCAGCAATTCGTTCTTGTAATAGTCATCGATCTTGTTCCACGGCGAGTCTTTCGAAACGGCGCAGATGTTGGTGTCGCTGGTCGGCGAGCCGAGCCAGTTGAATTTGGTCGACTCGAACATGACGCCCTTGGCCTTCAGGACCGACAGGGCGGCGGTTTCGCGATTGACCGAGACAATGACCTTGCCGTCTTTCGGCGCGACGTTGTAGCCCCAGTTCGTCGCGATCAGGCCGCCGGCGCCCGCCATGCTTTCCACGATGACATTGGGCTTGCCGGGGATGAACTTGCCGAGGCGATCCGCGATGAAGTGCGTCCAGATCGTGTAGCCGCTGGCCGCTCCGGCGCCCGAGATCATCCGGACCGTCTGTCCTTTGTAAAATTGTTCGACGCTACTCTGCGCGCCGGCAGGCGCAGCCAGGGCGATGCAAGAAAGACCTGCTCCGACGATGATCGATTTCAAGCCCATACAAAATTCCCTTCGAAACCTACACGCAGCCTTCAGCAAATTCCGTACCGGCAATCAGAGGTCCGTCTCCAGGGACGCTCAGTCGAGGCCGTAGTACCAGTTGCGCAGATTGGCGTAAGTCATCGGCTCGAACTGAGCGGGCTTGTCGGGACCGCAGCAGGACGGCAGGCATTCGATCAGCGTGTCGAAGTCCGGGCCGAAGAACACCGGGAATGTGTAGCGGTCCTTGCCCGATGTATTGATGACGCGATGCTTGGTCGACAGATAGCGGCCGTTGGTCCAGCGCACCATCAAATTGCCGGTGTTGATCAGGATTGTGCCGGGAATAATGTCAGCGATGCGCCAGTGCCCGGACGGCATGCGCACAGCCAGACCCGGCACATTGGCCTGCGCGAGCAGGGTCATGAAGCAATTGTCGGTATGGGGAATCGAGCCGTATTGTCCGTTGCCGATAGCGTCCTGTGGCGGATAGTGAACGAACCGCATGTTGGCGTGCGGCTTGTCGAACATGCCGTCGAAGAAGGTCTCTGGCAGGTCGAGCGACAATGCCCAAAGAGGCAGCATCTTCTGCCCCACGTCGATCATCCTGTATTGATATTCGACCAGCGTCTCGCGGAAACCGGGCAGGTTTTCCGGCCATGTATTGAACTTGCAATAGGGCTTGCCGGCCAGCGCATCCGGGTCATCGGCAGGGCGTTCGCGGCCGATGATGAAGGATTCGTTGAACGACGCCTTCGTCTTCTTCACGAGATACTGATTGCCGACGCGCTCCTGCTCCTTCACTTCGAAATAGCCGGTCTTGCCATCCTGCGGAATTTTCTTCTTTTCCGCGAGAGGCAGGGCGAAAAAACGCTCCGCTTCGGCGAACATGCGATCGAACATGGATTGTTCGACTCCATGGCCCGACAGGTAGAAGAAGCCGATCGTCTCGGTCACGCGGCGAAGTTCTTGCGCGATGCGCCTCGCCTCGCCCGGCTTCCCGGCCAGATAGCCGCTGATGTCGATCGTTGGAATTTCTTCCGTCGAGTCCGGATGGTCCATCAGATAGATGACGTCCGGATCGTCCGTCGCCTCGATCATCTTTGCTGCCGTCGCGGTCGCCATCGGGTCTCCCTCCGTCGATTGCTCAATTTGTCGTTGAGCGCAGTGTAACGTGTCGGAAATCGGGAAGCAAACTCTGTGCCGCCGGGTCGCGAAGTCACACTCGACAGGCAGGGCCGCCGATGATGGCGCGTGGGAGCGCACCTGCAACAATCCCGCAGGCGGCCGCGCGTAAGGGCTTGTGGGGCGCATCACCATAAAGCGCAATTTGAAACGGCTTGTCTGCAGGCAATAAGGTGTTAGCAATGACGATCTTGGCGATTACGCCCGCGTTGTCCTCACAGGAGCCTCTGCATGTCTCAGCCCGATTACCAGTGCGGGGCAGACCCGGCGCTCATTCAGCAGATCGTCGACGGCAACAGGATTCTCGCGAAGAACAAGATCGTCGACGCATTCGGGCATCTGTCCGCGCGGCACCCGAGCGATCCGAATCTCTATCTGGTGGCGCGTCATCTTGCGCCGGATCTCGTCAAGCCGGAGGATATCGTCGCGTTCAAACTGGACAGCGAACCCGTGGTCGCGACGGATTTCCGGTTCTACAGCGAGCGTTTCATTCATGGCGCGATCTATCGTGCGCGGCCGGATGTTCACGCCATCGTCCATTGCCATGCGCCGTCGCTGATTCCCTTCGGGGCGGCACGCTACAGCCTGCGGCCAATTTTCCATATGTGCGGATTCCTCGGCTATGGCTGCGCGCATTACGACATCAAGGAGGCCTCCGGCGCTACTGACATGCTTGTGCGTGACGCCGTGCGGGCCGCGGCGCTCGCCAAGGAACTCGGCGACAAGCCGATGGTGCTGATGCGCGGCCACGGCGCGACGGTGGTGGGCAAGAGCATTATTCAGGCGGTGCACCGCACCTACTACGCCACCGTGAATGCGCAACTTCAGATGGATGCGTTGCGGCTCGGCGAACCTGTCTATCTGGACGACGACGAGGCAAAGCTATCTGCCGCCGCCAACGATCATTCGTCGGACAGGGCCTGGGCATTGTGGAAGAACGAGCTCGACGCCTGACGTCGGTTCAGGAATAGCCGGCGCGGCTCGGGCGCAATGCGCTCCGATGTCCGGTCGATGGAGGCCAGACGATCAACCCGCGCCCTACAGAGTCCATTCCGCGCCATGCCGTCGTGTGCCTGGGTTTTGCGCAACTCGTGTCGTGGGGCGTCGCCTATTATCTGATCGGGGCGTTCGGGCCTTCGATCGCGGCGGATCTCGGCTGGAGCGCCGGCAAGGTCTATGCCGGCTTTGCAACCGGTCTTTTGATCATGGGCCTTGCGTCACAATTTGTCGGACGCGCGGTCGACATGTGGGGCGGACGTCTGGCCCTGTCCGTCGGCGCCTTGCTGATCTGTTGCGGCTGTATCGCGCTGTCGGTCGCGGATGACGAGTGGATCTATTTCGGCGCGTGGCTGCTTCTTGGGCTGGCGATGCGGTTGACGCTATACGACGCGGCGTTCGCGGCGCTCGTGCGTATCGGCGGTCCGGGCGCGCGAGGGCCGATGTCGCAGATCACCTTGCTGGGCGGTCTTGCGTCGACGGTGTTCTGGCCGCTGGGCAATTTCCTCGATCAGCAATTGGGCTGGCGCGCCGCACTTCTGGTTTACGCCGCGATCGCACTGACAATCATTCCGCTTGTTCTTCAGCTTCCGGTGCATCGGCATGGCGACATTTCAGTCGAACGCAAGCCGGCTCTAGTCGAACCGCGCGCAGCGGGGCGGCGCGAACTTTTGGTCGCAGGCGGCCTGTATGCGCTGATTTCGACGTTGATGAATTTTCTGAATGTGGGCATGTCGTCGCACATGATCGTCATCCTGAGCGGTCTGGGGCTCGCCATGACGACTTCGGTGTGGGTGTCGACATTGCGCGGCATCGGCCAATCACTGGCGCGACTCGCGGAGGTGATGTTCGGAGCAAAGCTCGATCCGCTGTTGGTGAACATGCTGACCTGTCTGCTGATGCCATGCGGATTCATCGCGGGACTTTTCGGCGGCCTTTCCACATCGGCGGCGCTCGCGTTCGCGTTCATCTTCGGCGTCAGCAATGGGATCGTCACCATTACGCGCGGAACCTTGCCGCTTGTTCTGTTCGATCACCGGACCTATGGCAATTTTGTTGGAAGGCTGCTCGCGCCGAGCTTCGTGGTGTCCGCTTCTGCGCCGTTGGTCTATGCTTGGGTGAGCGAGCATTTCGGCGCGCAGGGAGCGCTTTTGATGTCGCTTGCGATTGCTGTCGTGGCGCTCGTCGCATCAGGCGTACTGTTGAGACTGTTCGGCGTGGGCGCGAGTCCTCGGCAGGCTGCCGGTTGAACCCAGATTCACGCCGCGCCAAAAGTTCGCATTGGCATGTATAGGTTGGGAGATGGACAACCAGACGTTCAGACATCTTCTTCAGACCGCGGCAGAGCTTCAGCGCAACGGCCGGATGGCTGATGCCGAAGCCGCCTGTCTGGCGGCGCTCGACATGGCGCCCGAACATTCTGTTGCGCTCCACAATCTCGGCGCTCTAACGGCGGCTGCTGGGCAGCCAGAGCGCGCCATCGCATTTTTCGACCGGGCGATTGCGGCCGCGCCGCGATACGCCTCGGCGCACTACAACCGGGCGATTGCGCTCCAGTCGGTTGGCCAACTTCCTGCGGCCGCGCAAGCGCTTTCCATGGCGTGCCGGATTGAGCCGGACTTCTATGAAGCGCATCGGTCGCTCGGTTTTCTGCGGCTCGCGCTCGGCGAACGGGATCGGGCGCTCGATCATTTCGCGCGCACCTACGATTTGCGGCGTGGCGAAAGCAGGATCGGACTGGCGAACGTTAGTTTGACGTCGACGAACCAAGCCAAACTGCGACATGACGCGGCGCAATTTGCCTATTTATCGAACCTCCCGCGTTCGGAGGTGAAGTTCAACCGCAAGGCGACGGCCTACGAAACGCTCGCCGACCGGTGGAGCAAGACGATCAAAGCGCTGACCAAGAGCGAATTCGACCTGATCGGCGACGATTACAATTCGCCGATCGCATCTGTCGCCGCGCCTGAACTGAAGGGGCCGGCGGTGACGCCGCGCCCAGATCACACAAGGGTGGCGTCGGGCTTCCATCGGCAGGGTGGAATGGTTGTTGTCGATAGCCTGCTGACGGAACCCGCGCTCGCCAGCCTGCGGCGGTATCTGCTGGAAACGACGCTGTGGCACGATTTCCGGCACATTGACGATTTTGTCGCCTCCTATCTCGAAGACGGATTGGCGTGCCCACTTTTCCTGCAGATCGCGGGCGAGATGAGGACGGTTTTCCCCGAGTTGCTAGGCGACCTGATGCTGACGCAAGCATGGGCGTTCAAGGCGCTGAGCTCGCGGGCCTCTGTTGGCGCTCATGCCGACGACGCGGCGATCAGCGTCAATTTCTGGGTGACGCCTGACAACGCCAACCGGCGGCCGGGGGGAGGCGGCTTGGCTATTTGTTTGACGCGCCCCAACGAGACGACGTCGATCAGCGACTATCGACAGGACGAGGCGAATGCGTCGGCATTCATCGACGCGCACCCGGCGCAGACGCACAGAGTTCCGTATGCGTGCAATCGCGCGGTGCTGTTCAAATCCGACTTGTTCCACCGGTCCGATGAGCCCGACTTTCAGCCCGATTATGAGTCCATGCGCATCAATGTCACCCTGCTGTTCGGCCGCCGCTGACGTGGGCTGCAAATCTGCGCTGGGCTTGCGGGACGGTGAGATCGCCAACCCGGCCCCCCAACTTCTTGTGGGGCGGATGCCTGTCAGTGTGCTTTGGCAGAATGTGGGAATCGTCCCAAAAAATGTACGAAATGGCCTTGCGTAGACGACGGTAGCATGGTTGGACATGACAATCGGCATCCCCGAACGCTTGCGATGAGACCCAGTTGTGTGGCCTGAGCCGTGTCAGAAAGATCCCAATTCGGCGTTGCGCGTCGATGATTGGGATTTGTTCCCGCAGCCGATGGTGTGTGAGTTCACCGGGTTTAGCGCATTGATTGAGTTGGAACTTCGATGACAGACGTCCAGCGTGGCGCGATAGGCCAGTCCGTTCAACGTCTCGAAGACACTCCGCTCCTGCGCGGCGATGGCTGCTACGTCGGCGATCTGAATTTTCCCAATCAACTGCACATGCGCATCGTGCGCTCGCATGTTGCGCATGGGCTCATCCGCAAGATCCATACGGAAGAGGCGCGCGCGCTGCGCGGCGTCGTTGCGATCTGGACGGCGGCCGACATTGCAGATGCGCAGCCGATCCACTTTCGCGATGAAACGGCGCCGGCGCTCGCCATCTATCGTCAGCATCTGCTGGCGCAAGACCGGGTTCGCTATGTCGGCGATCCGGTCGCGGCTGTTTTCGCCACCGATGCATATGTGGCGGAGGACGCGGCCGATCTTGTAACAGTCGATGTCGAGGAACTTCCGGTTAACCTGACCGCGCACGGGCCGCCGTCGGAATTTTCACCGGGCCACTCGACCGAAGCGATCGTGCTGTCGCAAGGCTATGGCAATCTGGAGGAAGCTTTTACAGCGGCGGCGCATATTGTCGAGTGCGAATACGCGATTGGTCGTCATTCCGGCGTACCCCTCGAGACGCGTGGCGCGTTGGCAGTTCACGACCGGACGCGCGACATTCTCGAACTTCATGGCGCCGCCAAAGTGCCGCATCGCAATCGCGACTCGATCGCCGCGATGCTCGGACGTTCCACGGCGAGCGTCGTTCTGCGTGAAGGCCACGTGGGCGGCGGCTTCGGCGTGCGCGGTGAAATCTATCCGGAGGACATGCTCGTCTGTTTGGCGGCGATCAGGTTGCGGCGCCCGGTGAAGTGGATCGAGGACCGGCGCGAAAACCTGATGGCCTGCAACCATTCGCGGCAGCAGTTTCATCGTATCCGCGCCGCCGTTGACGCGTTCGGACTTGTCATGGCGCTCGACGATGAATTCTACCTCGATCAGGGCGCCTATGCGCGCACGCATGGCGCGCGCGTCATAGACATGACGATCTCGAATCTGCCGGGGCCGTATCGCTTTCCCGCCTATCGAGTGACGGGCCATTTCAGGCTGACCAACAAGACGCCGGCCGCCACGTACCGCGGTCCGGGCTATTACGAAAGCGCCTTCGTGCGCGAGCGGATGTTCGACGCGATTGCCGACAAAATGGGCCTCGATCGACTGGACGTGCGCCGCGTAAATCTGCTGCGCGAAGAAGAGATGCCATACACGCGCGGCCTGAAATCACATGGCAAGGCAGTGCGCGTCGACTCC
>CANJEY010000217.1 GCA_947472615.1 Beijerinckiaceae bacterium | reverse complement strand
TCGGCGATCGTCTTGCCTTCCGGTCCGCGAATGATCGTTCGACCGCGATCGAAGCGCACCGGCGGCTCGGAGTTCATCGGCGCCTGCGAGGTGAGCGCGATGAAGGGGCCAGACGTTTGCGGCGCTTCACCGGGCTCAACAAAACGGATGGAGGCGGGCGCCGACGCCGGCACGAGATTGCCGGACAGTTCGGCGAGCGCGGCCAGATTGGCGCGCTGGGCGAACGCGCTGCGCGACTCGACGAAATAGGTGACGCCGTCGCGGAACTGGCTCGCGACCTCGAAGAAGTCGCGCAACACCTCCGGCGCGCCGTTCGTCAGGATTTCGCTGCTGCCCAGCAATTGCGCCGGAAAGCCGATCGGCAGCGTTGTGCAATCACCGCCCTGCGGCTGACGCTGTACGACGACGCGGAGCGAATTGTTCAGGCCGGCGAGCCCGTTGGGAATGTCGAACGAAAGCTGCGCGCGCATGTCGGATTTCGTCGAGACGCTTTCCATCATCGTCTCGTTGAAGAAAGCGGTCACGACGGCGTTGGAGCTGACGTCGTCGGGCGCGATGGCGACGTTGAGGCGCAGGCCCGACAGCGTGCGGCGCGACGGCAGATCCTTCGCGGCGATCGCCACCGACCATTGCTGACGATCGACCACGTCGCGCGCCGACAGATCGGCCGGCAAACGGTCGAACGTATAGGCGCCGGTAATCTGCTGCTGCAGCGGCGAACCTTCGGTGGAGACGAGCCCCTTCACGGCCGCCGCACTCCACGAGGAGGCGAGCAGGCGCGCGGCGCTCTGCGGGTCCACGCCCGAGACGAGGACGGCTGGACCGACGCCGAAGTTCACGACCGACAGGCTCGACTGCCCGGCGTTCGCGGGCTTCGAATCCGGACGGAACAGGGTTCCGCGCGTGTTGGCCGACAGCAATTCGACATCCTCCGCCGACGCGATGAGGATCGAGCCCTGCGACCACGTCTGCGCGCCTTCGGCTGCGAGATTTCTCGCCGGAACCAAGTTCGACAGGCCGGGTGCGAACGCCATGCGCGCCATGGGGGTCAAACGCGCGCCGCCAGCGGTCGGAACTGCGGACGTCATGTCCGCGCCGGGCAAAGTCTCGAAGATAACGCGGCGGCCGGAGTCACGCACGGCTCGCGCCGCCTCGAGCGCCGCGCCGAATTCGCGCGACGTCAATTCGCGGCCCGGCAGATAGATCGCCACATCGCGCGGCATCAGCATCATGGCCGACGACACGGACTCGACGGCGCCGCGATCGAACGCGAGTTGCAGCGATGTTTCAGGCAGAATCGTCAGATGGTCGCCGGCGAAGCGGATGTCGACGCAACGGTCGTCGGGCAGGATGCGGCCATAGCGCACGCTCACCTTGACGAAGCCATTCTGCGAATCGACCGAATCGAGCGGGATGCGCAGCGTCTGGCGTTCGTGCTGATTGGTGAGCGGCTTCAGCAGCAGACTGCGTTCGCCGGCGAAAATCTCGATACTGCGCTGGCTGTCGAACGACGTCGCGGTCTCGTAGGCGAGATTGAGCGTCGCGCCGTATTTCATCGCCTTCGGCACAGGGAAATAAAAGTCGCGCGAGGCCCCAAGACCCGACAGGCGCGCCCCGTCTGCGAGGCCGATTTCAGACAGTCTGATCGCCCGCGACAAAACCTGATCGGCGGAGGGCGCAACGAATTCGTTCGTTTGCGCGAAGGCCGAAGCCGGAGGCTGGACCACTGTGCCCAGCAGCGGCAAGGCCGCCAGAACAGCGGTGAACGCGGAACGCGAATTCCTGAAATCAGAAGCCATGGAGAACCAACTCTACGCAACAATGACCCCGCTCCAGACAGGAGCGCAGCGGCGTAACCTTTACGTTTCAGTAAGGATTGCTGCCGTTAGGGAAGATCATGCCCGTGGTTGGTTAAGTTTGTCTTCAATGTGGCGACGAAGGATTCACCACGTCCGTTCACTCGGCGAAGTCGGTCGACAGCGCGGTCTGCTCCCAGCGGTCCATGTCGACCGTCAACCGCGCAATTTTGGCGCGTATGCGTGTGAGTGCATCCTTGCCGAGCGGCAGGCGGAAGGCCTGCGGTTCCGCCTCCAGGGCGGCGAAGATCGCTTGGGCAGCGCGCTTGGGATCGCCCGGCTGCTTGCCGTCGAGCGACGCGAACCGCGAGCGTAACGGCGCGAGAAGCGTCTCGTAATCGTCGATATGATCGGCCTCGAAGCGCTTCGCCATCGCGTCGGTGCGGAACTGTCCTGGCTCCACGATCAGCACTTTGATTCCAAGCGGCGCGACTTCTTCGGCGACGGCTTCCGACACCGCCTCCATGGCGTGCTTGCTCGCGCAGTAATAGCCAAGGCCGCCATTCGCCACGAGGCCCCCGAGCGCCGAGATGTTGACGATCCAGCCGCTGCGGCGCTGGCGCATGAACGGCAGCACGTTGCGCGTCACTTCCAGAGCGCCGAAGAAATTCGTCTCGAACACCGGGCGATATTGTTCTGGCCCCAATTCCTCGATGGCCCCGACGGCCACGAAACCGGCGTTGTTCACCGCTATGTCGATCGGCGCCAACGTCGCCTCGACGTCCGCCAGCACTTCTTTGATGCGCGCAACATTGGTCACGTCGAGCGCCCAGACGCGCGCGGTCGATGGATAAGCGGCGACAAGCGACGTGAGCGTCGAGGGATCGCGCGCCGTCAGCGCCACGCGGTCGCCGCGTTTCAGCGCTTCCTCGGCCAGCACACGGCCGAACCCGCTGGAACATCCGGTGATGAACCACGTCTTGCTCGCCTGCGAGTTCATGCCCTGCTCCGCCTATTTGTAGTTTTCGAAAATGGACCGCACATAAGCGCCGACTTCCGGCGGCGTCTTGGCGAGTTCGAGCACGCTGGACGTCAAATCTTCGCCCTTCATCGGGCCATCGATCGGAATGTCCGCCTTCGCGGCTGCGGCCAGAAATGCCGGATCGCGCATGGTTTCATCAAACGCGCGTCGCAGGACTTCGAGCCGCTGGGCGGGCACGCCGGGCGGGCCGAACAAAGGCTTGGCGAAATCCTGCCGCGCGAGCAGCAGGCGCAGGGCCACCTTCTGCTGATCGGTCTTCGCGTATTCGAACAGCGTCGGCACGTTCGGCAGTTCTGCGACACGGGTGAACCCATGCTGCACGATGATGCGCGCGAGGCCGTCCCTCAGCCATTGCGGCCGCGTCGACTTGATGTCGGCAAGAAAGTTCGCGAACGTGCCCTCGACCTCGCCCTTCTCCATCGCGAGTTTCACAGTGGCAGAGTCGGGATAGCCCAGCACCAGTTTCAGCTTCATGCCGAAAAACGTCTTGGCGATGACGGCGAGATCAGCGCCGGCGGAACCGAGACTGTCGGCTCCCATGGTGACTTCGGTCTTGAACGTATCCTCGATCGTCTTGATCGGCGACGTGTGCCAGACGTAGCCCACGAACGGATCGCGCGTCATGCTGCCGATCCACGAAAATTGCGATGGATCGAAATTGGCGCCGGACGGCGTCAGTTGTGGGGCGGTCGGGATGCTCGACAGCGTCAGCGCGATCACGGTGCCGTCGCGCGCCGCCGACGCCGCCATGTAACCCGCCGCGCGCAGGCTGCTAGCGCCGACCATGTTGGTGACGACGATCTTCGGCTTGCCGGGGATGTGTTCGGAATAATAGGGCGCGAGCACGCGGCCGTACACGTCGTAGCCGCCGCCCACGCCCGATCCGATCACCAGCGTAATCTGCTTGCCGCGATAAAATCCGTCGTCCTCGATCGCGAGCGCAGGCGTTGAAGCTATCGCCGCGATGGACGCAATCGCCGCGACGGCGGCGGACCGCCAGTGCGATGTCATGTTCGCCATGATTTCCTCCGGGTCGCCGCCTGCTTGGTCGGGGCGCTGTCGCCACACTGAACCAAGCGACAGGAGGACGCAAGATTGGCTAGCGCGACACGATCTCCACCAGCCGGCACAAGCCTTCGAGCATGTCGCGCGGCGTCGGCGGACAGCCCGGAATTTCGAGATCGACCGGGATCACCGACGAGACCGGACCAGCGCATGCATAGCTGCCGGCGAAGACGCCGCAGTTCGAGCCGCAATCGCCGATCGCCACCACCAGTTTCGGCGCGGGCGTCGCCGCATAGGTGCGCTCCAGCGCCTCGCGCATGTTGTGCGTCACCGGACCCGTCACCATCAGCAGATCGGCATGTCGGGGCGACGCCACGAAGCGAAGACCGAAACGCTCGACATCGTAAAACGCATTGTTGAGCGCATGAATTTCAAGCTCGCAGCCGTTGCAGGAACCCGCGTCGACTTCGCGAATCGAGATGCTGCGTCCGAGCTTGCGACGCGCGAGATCGGCGAGCCGTGCGCCCAGCGCGTCGATCTCCGCATCGACGTGCGACGGCGGCGCTTCGGTAAGCGGCCGTTTCAGCAGGCCTTGCAGCAGCAGGTTGCGCATCGCCCTCGCCTAGAGATCATGGCCCGAATAGGAGCAGTTGAACGATTTGTTGCACAGCGGAAAGTCCGCGACGATGTTGCCTTCGATGGCGGCTTCGAGCAGCGGCCACTGGAACCACGACGGGTCGCGCAGATGCGCATGCGTCACGTTTCCGTCGGCTGCGAGCCGTACGCGCGCGAACACATCGCCGCGGAAGCTTTCCACCAGCGCTGACCCTTCGCAGTCAACGGCGACCGCAATTTCGTGTCTGATCTCGCCGGACGGCAAGTCCGCCACAAGACGCTCGATCATCGCCATCGAGGCGAGAATTTCGTCCATGCGGACCCAGACGCGCGCATCGACGTCGCCGGCCGTTCGCCCGACAGGCTTTAAGCTGCGATCATAAGGCGCGTAGCCGGGCCATTGGCGCGCATCGAACGCGCGACCGCTGGCGCGGCCCACATAGCCGCCACAGGCGAATTGCTCGGCCAGATTGCGAGACAGAAGACCCGTGCGAACCCTGCGATCCTGCAACGAATTGACGCTGTCATAGACAGTGCGGATGTGGTCGAAAGCCGGGCGAATTTCGCCGACGAGCGCCGTCAGGATAGCTTCGCCGTCAGCCGCCATATCCGCCGCAACGCCGCCGGGACGGATGCGATCCATCATCAGCCGATGGCCGAAACAGGCCTGCGAGGCGCGCAGCACGCGCTCGCGCAGAATGTGGCAATGCGCCTGTATCAGTGAAAATGAGGCGTCGTTGCAGATCGCCCCGACATCGCCGAAATGATTGGCGAGGCGCTCGAGTTCCCCCATGATTCCGCGCAGCGCCTGCGCGCGCTTGGGGGCCTCGACGCCAATGGCGGCTTCGACCGCGAGCGCGAACGCCAGCGCATAGGCGACCGTGCTGTCGCCCGAGATGCGGCCCGCGATGGCGACGCATGCGTCGATGGACTTGCGGCGCATCAATTGTTCGACGCCCTTGTGCACGTAGCCGAGCCGCTCTTCGAGGCGCACGACGGTTTCGCCATTGGCGGAGAAGCGGAAGTGTCCGGGCTCAATGATGCCGGCGTGCACGGGGCCGACCGGGATTTGATGCAGCGGCGCGCCGCCCGCTTCGAGGAACTTGTAGGATTGCCATGCGGATGGAACCGCTTCAGGCGTGCCGCCCGGCCAGCGCAGTCCCCAGCGTCCGTGATCGAGCCACGGCCGCTCATCAGGCGAATTGTCGGCGGCGAATCCATAGATGTCATGGATCATGCGCTCGAGCCGTTGCGCTGGAGCGTGATGCGCGGCGACCGATGGAAAACGTCTGTCGACCGGCGTGAAAGACGCGATGGCGATTTCGCGCGCGGTGCGATTCATCATCGCCAGATGCACCGCCTCTCCATCGCTCCACAACGACAGCATGTCGGCGTCGCCCGCGCCAGTAGCGGCCGCAAGGCGCGACCACATATCAGCATCCACCTCGAAACGCGGCCACGGTTTGGCGCGCTCGATGCGTCTGGCGTTGCGTAGCGTATCGAGGAGCCAGCCCATGCGCTACTCCAGCATCCGGGCGACGTTCTGCAGCCACGCCACGACCGGCCCCGGCAGCCAGACGCCCGCAACGAGAACGATCAAAAGATGCGCCACGAACGGAACGATCGAAATTTCGACGACGCCGGTGCGCGCATCCGGCTCGCCAAACGCAAGGCCCGTCAGCCGCCACACCAGCGCGGCAAGCGCGGCGAGCAGCGCCAGCGCAAACAGCGCGGCTAGCGCCGGGTGCGCCAGCAGGGCCGCTGACACGATCATGAATTCGCTCATGAACAGACCAAGCGGCGGCATGCCGACGATCGCCACGACGCCCACGACCAGCGACCAGCCGAGGAACGGATGCGACTGGGTGAGGCCGCGGATCGCATTCATCTTCTGCGTGCCCTTCAGTTGCGAAATCTGCCCGACGGCGAAAAAGATCGCCGACTTGGTCAGCGCGTGCATCGCCATGTGCAAAAGGCCGGCGAAATTCGCCAGGGGGCCGCCGAGCCCGAACGCGAAGGCCATCAGCCCCATGTGCTCGATGGACGAATAGGCGAACATGCGTTTGATGTCGTCGCGGCGATACAGCATGAACGCGCCAAAGACCATCGAGGCGAGGCCCAGCGTCATCATCAGCGCGCCCGGCGTGAAGGCGGCGGCGTTGGCGGACAGCAGAATCTTGTAGCGCAGCAGTGCGTAGATCGCGACGTTGAGCAGCAGGCCCGACAGGATCGCCGACACCGGCGTCGGCCCCTCTGCATGCGCGTCGGGCAGCCAGCCGTGCATCGGCACGAGGCCGACTTTCGTGCCGTAGCCGATCATCAGAAACACGAAGGCGACGTTGAGCAGGCTGGGGCTGAGCGATGGCGCATGCGTGACCAGCACGCTCCACACCATCGACTCGTAGCCTTCGCCGATGACCGGCTGCGCCGCCATGTAGACGAGGATCGTGCCAAACAACGCCATCGCGATGCCGACGCTGCCGAGGATGAAATATTTCCACGCCGCTTCCAGCGCCTCAGGCGTGCGATAGAGGCCGACAACCACCACAGCCGTGAGCGTCGCGAGTTCGATCGCCACCCACATCAGGCCGATGTTGTTGGCGAGCAGCGCGAGATGCATGCTGAATACGAGCGCCTGATACATGGCGTGGTAGAGCCGCGCATAAAGCGGCTCCAGCTTGCCAATCGCCACCTCGAACGCGATGTAATGCACGCTGTAGATGCTCGTCGTGAAGCTGACGAAGGCGGAGACGATCAGGAAAGTGACGTTCAGATCGTCGGCCGCGAGATAGCCGCCGCCTGACGGACGCTGGACGAGAAGCGTCGCGGCGGCGAGCAGCGTCACGCCAGAGGACGCGACGTTCAGGAACGACGCCAGACGCCACGATGGCTGCAACGCGAGCAGCACGGCGGACAGCACCGGGATCAGCAGAACAAGAGTGGCTGCGTCGAGACCGGACGTCATTCGCGCCGCTCCCCCCGCAGCCGGTCGAGCGCTTCAATGTCCACTGTATCGAACCGCTCGCGAATGCGGAACAGGAACACGCCGATGACGATGAAGGCGATCAGCACCGAAAACGCGACGCTGATCT
>CANJEY010000216.1 GCA_947472615.1 Beijerinckiaceae bacterium | reverse complement strand
GGGGGAATCCCCCCGAGAGTCAGGCCACCGTGCCGCTGGTATTATTCCAGAATGGGAAAAATTTGATATTTGCTTCTACCGTGCAGTACTAAATATATTTGGTTTTCCGTCGAAACTTGATCAAATTGCTGAACGGCTAGGAGATCGCTTGCTTGATGCGGAAGCGATTAAGATTTTATACAGTCTGAAGCAAAGTGATCGGACTACTGTCAACTTTGGCGCTTCTGTGCACAGATACATCGAGGAATTGAAGTAGGCTCGTACCTACTAAATTATTGGCACCATTGCATCAACTTCACCCGCGCCGATGTGCGCGGCGTCTATCCCGTTGACATATCCATCCGTGCACCGCGATCTTCCTCAACAGAGCCTCGCCATGTCCCGCACCAAGCTCTTCCAGTCCAACCGCTCGCAGGCCGTGCGCCTGTCGAAGGATGTCGCCTTTCCCGAGAGCGTGAAGGAAGTCGCAATCCTGCGCGATGGCAACAGGCGCGTCGTCGTTCCAGCCAACGCCGAGTGGGACGATTTCTTCGCCGCGCCGGGCGTCGATCTGCCGCCGCGCGAGGAGCCGCAATTCAGCCTCACATAGACTGACTGCCGCTCACCCTACCCGCTTCCAGAATGGCTCCACCACATTGCCCTTGCGGACCGCCATGACCAGCAGGATCACGCCCGTGGCGGTGCAGAGCAGGAAGGCGATCAGCGAGGATTCCAGCCCGAAGCTGCCGCCCGTCAACGCGACCGGTCCCTCGATCGCGGACTTGATCAGGCCCGGATCGGCGTCGCCGCCGGACACGATGCCGGAGAAGACGGCGGATTGCGTGTAGTTCCACGAGATGTGGAAGCCGATGCTGAGCCACAGTCGGCGCGTCACCAGAGAGGCGGCGGCGAGCAACAGGCCGGCTTCGATGCTGATGAACAAGGCCCCCCTGCTGGTGGCGGCCGGATTGAACAGGTGCACGAAGCCGAACACGAACGACGACATGGCCAGTGAAATCCAGCTGCCGAACAGGTCCTCGACCGAGCGGAAGAGGATGCCGCGGAACACCATTTCCTCGAAGAAGCCGGAACTCAGCGCCATCGCCACCGCCGGCAGCATGAAAGACAGGGGGTTCAGCCCTTCGATGCGATAGACGCCCAGCACCATCAGGATCAGCACGCAGGCGGTGTAGAGGCCCGCGCCGATGAGCAGCCCGACGCCCAGCTCGCGCCCCATGCCGGGCAAGGACAGTTCGCTGACCGGACGTCGCTCGATGAACCGGCCGAAGCCGACATAGACCGCGAGCGCCAGCGCCACCATGCCGGCCGCTGCGGCGGCGGAGAGCAGCGGCGTCTTGGCGAGTTTGGCCATGAAGTCGTTGCTCCTACCCATCATGTAGAACACGATTCCGCCGAGCAGGATCAGGCGGGTGAGGGGAAACTGCGCGATCCGCAGCCAGAGGGCGGGTTTTGCGTCCAAAGTCTCGGTCATGGGAATATCGCCTGCTGAAAAGCAAAGGCTAGCCGCCCACGAGGGCTGTGTCGAGCGGCCGCGCTTCAGCTGATCGCCTTGCGCATCGCCCGATGCGGCAGCGTGACTTCGACGAAGCCTTCGCCGAACGCCTCGTAGCCGCAGCGTTCGTAGAAGCCGATGGCGCTGTTGCGCGCGTGCAGGTGGATCGCGCGAAAGCCGCGTTCGCGCCCGAGGGCTTCGGCCGCCTCGACCAGAAGGCGGCCGAGGCTCTGCCGTTGCAACGACGGTTCGACGATCATCTGCCGCAGCTTCAGGACGCCATCCGGCCCCGGCGTCAGCGTCACATTGCCAACAATCTGCTCGCCATCGGCTGCGACGATGTGAAACGATTCCGCATCGGCGGCGAGTTCGGCCGGCGTGAAGTCGAGCCCGAGCGGTTCGCGCAACCAGCGCCGGCGCAGGGCGAGGGCGCGCTCGTAGTCCGCCGAGCCATGCGGGGCGGGGCGGATGGCGGTCATGTTTCACAAAACGGATCGAACGTCTTCACGTCGAAGACCTGGAAATCGCGCACATTGCGTGTCGCGATGACGAGGCCATGCACATGCGCGATTGCGGCGATCATGGCGTCTTCCATTAGGTCGTCGGAACGACGGTGCATCAGGCGCGCCCATTGTCGAAACGCAGTAGCGTCCATGGGGATTACATTGAACGTCCGGCCAACCTGATCGAGCCAGACTTCGATTTCCGCTGCTTTCGCGGGGTCCTGTTCGCGGGTGATTTCGATGCCGGCCTGAATTTCTCCGATAGTGACCACCGAAATGTGCAAATGCGCATCGGGTACGGCTTTGATCCACGCGAGAACTGCGCCGTGCGGTCTTTGTCGCCGCAACTCGGACACGACATTTGTGTCGAGCAGATACATGATTTCAGGCGGTCTTTGTCGTCGCGCGCCTGCGCAGGCGGCCGCGCGGAGGAATTGCGAGGTCCGAGCGGGCTTCCGGCGACAGCAGCAGATCCTTGAGGGAAGGCTGCGCGCCCGACTGGAGCCGATTCCAGTCGCGCATTGGCACGAGAACGGCCGCCTCCGCGCCGCGTCGAGTGACGAGTTGGGGACCTTCCGCAAGGCACGTGTCGAGAAATTCGCTGAAACGCGCCTTGGCGTCCTGCACCGACCAGTTCTTCATCGGGGCCTCCAGACTAGTCAGATAACTAGTCAGATGGCAGCCGATCGTCAATGGTCGACGTTACTTCCCCGCCAGTTCCGCGGCGGCCGCCTTGGCAAACCGCAGGTCCACGATGTCGTCGACGGTGATCGAATTGCTCGTCACCAGACCCTGAGCCTTGAAGAATTCAAGGTCCTTGCGCAGGCTCGCGAGGTTCAGGTCGCCGTTCGGATCTGCCGGATGCATGGACAGGGAGGCAACGAGTTTGGGGTCGTTGCCAGTCTGTTTCGCAAAGATGTTGATGATTTCGTCGGCCAGCGGCGTCTTCTTCCACGCGCCTTTCTCGGTGGCGGCGAGATAATCGCGCACGGCGCGCAGGAAGGCTTTCATGTAGCGATCGCCGATCTTGCCGTCGTTCTTGCGCATGCGCTCGCCGTAGAACAGCATCGAGATTTCGGCGGTCGGATAATAGGCCTCGGTCGGCGTGATGGCCGTCGCCGCGCCGGTCGACACCGCGTTGCTGAGGAACGGATCAACGAGGATGACGCCGTCGATCGCCTTCGACAGCAGGGCCGGCACCTGTTGCGGGAAGGCCAGATAAGTCTCCTGCACATCCTTGATCGACAGGCCGGCCGATTTCAGCACTTCGTTGAGCTGGGACTGCACGGCGGTGCCGGGAGCCGGGAAGGCGAACTTAAGACCCTTCAGGTCGGCGATGCTCTTCACTTTGCCGCTGTCAGCCAGCTCCTTGCGGACCATCAGAATGTTGTAATTGAAGCCCGGCGCGGTGCGCGAGCGGCCGGCGACGATCTTTAGCGGCAATTGCCGCTCCGCCGCGTTGAACAGACTGGCGTTCAGCGCGCCGCCCGCCACATCGAGATCGCCGGTGCCGAGCGGCGCCATCATCAGGCCGGCCGACTTGAATTCGATGATCTCGACATCGAGCCCTTCGGCCTTGAAGTAGCCCTTCTGGTCCGCGATGAAAAAGCCGATGTCGCCGGGGTTGTTCAGCGAGCCCACGCGCACCTTGTCGGCGGCGTTCGCGGCAGACGCGTGCAGCAATCCCGCCGCGACGATCGAAACAAGGCTGGTTCTGAGGGCTGCGCCAATCATCGTATCCTCCCGAAATCGAAGTGCCGCGGACCTGCGGCCCGCGCGTTCGTTGGCTGGGAGCATTAGCGAAACGCCCGCCATGGTCAATGGCGGGCGTCTAGCTTGAGCAGTCGTGGCGGCGGCGCTTACGCCTCTTTCTTCTTGCGCTTGAAGTGGCCCAGGCCCGGACGATAGGACTTCTCGTCGAGGAACTGGCGCATGCCTTCCTGACGGCCGTTCTCCTTGTCGACGTGCTTCAGGGCGTCGCTCTTGGCGTTGAGATAATCCTCAGCCTGCGGCTCGTTCATGAAGCGCACGGCGCGGATCGCCTCTTTGGTGTAACGCACGGCGGCGGGGCTCTTTTCCATCAGCTTCTTGGCGAGCTTGATCGTCTCGTCGCGCAATTGCGCCAGCGGATAGTGGAAGTTGGCGACGCCCAGTTCCACCGCCTTCTTGCCGTCGAACGTGTCGCCGGTCGTCGCGTAATAGATCGCGTTGCGATAGTTCATCACCTGCACGACGTTCCAGCTGACGATGCCGCCCGGCAGGATGCCCCAGTTCACTTCCGACAGGCCGAAGATCGCCTCGTCGGCCGCGAGCGCGTAGTCGCAGGCGCAGAGCGGCGTGAATGCGCCGCCGAAGCAGAAGCCGTTGACCATCGCGATGGTCGGCTTCGGAAATGTGTCGAGCTTGTCCCATCGCCAGGCCTTCGAGGCGGCGCGGTGCTTGCGGGTGTCGGCGGGCGACGCCGTCTCGCGGCCCCGGAACGTCAACTGGATGTCCTGCCCGGCGCAGAAGGACTTGCCGGCGCCGGTGACGACCATCACCTGAACCTCAGGATCGGTCGCGAGCTCTTCCATGGCGTCCGCCATGTCCAGATGCAGCTGGGGGCTCATGGCGTTGCGCTTCTCGGGCCGGTTGAGAATCAGCCAGCCGATGCCCTCGCCCTTTTCGATCTTCACGCACTGATATTCTTTCGTCGCCATTCGTTCCTCCATGATGGGCCGCCCGGAGGGGCTGGCCGCTGTTTCTCTTGCTCGCGCGGGAAACCGCCGTGAGTGTAGACCAAACAGTCGAACCGCGAAACGTCTCGTGTGTGTGCCGCGCAGCAGAACGAACGGCCGAAACACACTGGTCGGCGTGCTGTACGCGATGACAAGGTCCGGTGGATTCGGCCATTCAAAGCATGCTAATCCGCAGTCGCACGCCGGAGACTTCGTGGCGCGCCAGCGGCGCAGACAGCGCCGGATGGATCAGCTCAACCGGAACTCATCATGCTCGACTGGCGTCCCTCCGCGCTTCTTCAGCAACTCAATGCGGGGCAGGGGAAACTCGATCCGCTTTACCTGATCGACGTCGGCGCCTCCGGAGGCCTTCATTCAGTCTGGGCGCAGTGGGGCGACGCGTTGCATGCGTTGGGAATCGATGCGCTTGTCCGCGAAGTCGAACGATTGCGCGCCATCGAAACGCGGCCACATGTCGCGTATGCCGAGGCGATGGTGATTTCCGGCAAGCCGGCCGAGCAGACGCTGAGCAGCAATTACATTCTGCATCGCTCCGCCAGCTATTTGGGGACTGTGCTGAAGCAGATCGGCGCCGAGCGCGCCGCTGCGATGTCGCAAGACGAACGCATGCAATTGTGGGCGAGAGTCGTTCGCGGCGACTTTGCTCCGCCTCCGAACGAGGCTAATTACGCCAATGTGCCGGATCGTCAGAACGATCCGTTCTATTCGCACTATGCTCGCCTGTTCGAGCAGTCACTGGGGCTGACGGATGTGGCGGTGACGTCCAGACGGGCGACGCTCGACGAACTGGCCGGCGACGTGGCGCTCCCTGAAATCGACCTGATCAAGATCGACACGGACGGCTACGACCTCGACGTCCTGCGTGGCGCCGACAGAACGCTCGAACGGACGCTTCTGGTCGAAATTGAATGCCAGTTTCATGGACCCACGGGCCCGAACGCCAACGTCTTCGGCAACATTGACACGTATCTGCGGGAGCGTGGTTTCACGCTGCTGAAACTTGCGCCGTTGTCCTACAGCCGCTCAGCGCTACCAGCGCCATTCGTCTATCCGGAGCTTCCGGCGCAGACGGTGCGCGGGCCGATCCAGTGGGCGGACGCGCTCTACGGACGCGATCTCGCAGCGCCTGACTGCCCAGAACGCTATCGCTCGCCGAGACAGGTGCGCACGATGGCATGCATTCTCGAATTGTATGAACTGGCCGACGTTTCTGCCGAATTGCTGTTGCGGTTCCCGGAGGCGTTCGAAGGCGGGAGCACCGAACTGCTGGACGCACTGTCGGCGAAATTCTTCGGCGAGGGCGTCAAATATACAGACGTCTGGGACAGGTTCGCGGCGGGCGTCGCATCCTACCGGTAGGACAGATGGCGCCACTGGCGATCAGGCGAAATCACGCTCCGACAGGATCGGATTACGGATCGGCCACCAGAAGTTGAAGGCTGGATCGTTCCACTTGAGGGTGAACTGGCCGGCGCGATTGTAGAGCGTGTCCTGCTTGTAGTGGAACACGGCGGTCGGCGAGATGACCAGAAACGCGTTGCCGAACTTCGGTGGAATCAGAACCTGATTTTTGTTGGTGTCGGACAGCGTGAACGACTTCCACTTCCGGTATTGCGGTGACGTCGGATCGTTGTTGACCACGATCACGTAGATCACGCCGTAAATGCACGAAATCAGTTTTGTCGTGACGCCATCGCCGTGAATGCCGCGCAGGACGTGCTGCGTCGATGTCGAATAATCGTCCTGGATGAACTTCGTGGTGATGCCGGCCTGATTGTAGAACTCTTCGTTGTAGATCTCGACATAGGAGCCGCGAAAGTCTTCGTGTTGAGTTGGTGGCGAAACCAGCAGAACGCCGTCAAGCTCCGTTTTCTCAACACGAAAGACCGACATATGTTGCCCCTTAGTTTAGTTCGCGCGGGATATCGACCGCCGCAAAGAACTGATCATTGTCATAGATGTGCAGCACTTCCGGATGGATGCCGAACTCGGTGAAGCCGCGCTTGTCGTAGATCGCTTCGTACTGCGCGCGCTTCTGCTTGTAATAGGGCTCGACCGCATAGGGAGGCAAGCGCAGCCCGTGTTGATATTCGCCGCCGACGTTGCCGGCGACGCCGTCGTTCAGCGCGGCTTCGCGCGTCTTGTACGAGATCACCTTGCGCGACGGCTTGAAGCGTTCGGGCAGGCGGCTCGGGCGCTGGCCGAGGATTTCGGCCGCCAGCTCGTTGGCGATGTGCGGCGAACACGTGAAGCCATCGCGCTTCGTGCCGTTCGCGAACCAGATTCCCGGCACATGCGACTGACCGAGCAGCGGGAACGTGTCGACCGTCGTGGGCCGGAAGCCCGGGCCGCGCAATTCGATGTTCGAGAAGAAGAAACCGTAATTGATTTCTTCGCAGGCCGCGCGCAGCAACACTTCGATCGCGTGCAGGCGAGCCTTGTGTTCGGGCTCGAACCACACGCCCGAAGAGGCGCCGAGGTAATATTCGCCGTTGCCATAGGGCACGATGTGAACGCCGCAGGCGCCGCCGCGATCGGTGGTGCGGACGACCTCGTTCATTTCGAGAATGTTGCGCTCGAGGCCGCCGCCGTCGCGCGTGATCCACGCCGGGAACGACAGGTCGACGCCGGAACCCGCGCCCCACAGCAGACGCGGCGTGGCGTTACGGATTTCCGGTACCTGATCGATGAGCGCCTGCGCGAAGCTGCCGTTGGCGAGAACGATGTTCTTGCCGGTCAGCACCGTGCCGTCGGCGAGTGTGACGCTGCGCTCTGCGCCCGAGACGGTCAGTTTTTCAACGGTGGAATCGACCTGCTCGACGCCCATGTTGCGGAAGGCCT
>CANJEY010000215.1 GCA_947472615.1 Beijerinckiaceae bacterium | reverse complement strand
GGTGCTGGAAATCGGCGACGGCGTGTTCGAGGTGAAGTCCACCAACGGCGACACGTTCCTCGGCGGCGAAGACTTCGACATGCGCCTCGTCGAATATCTGGCCGACGAGTTCAAGAAGGAACAGGGCATCGACCTCAAGAAGGACAAGCTGGCGCTCCAGCGTCTGAAAGAGGCCGCCGAAAAGGCGAAGATCGAACTCTCCTCAGCGACGCAGACCGACATCAACCTGCCCTACATCACCGCCGATGCGTCGGGTCCGAAGCATCTGACCCTGAAGCTGACGCGCTCGAAGTTCGAGGCCCTCGTCGACGATCTGATCCAGAGGACCATCGAGCCCTGCCGCAAGGCGCTCAAGGACGCGGGTCTGACGGCGGGCGAGATCAACGAAGTCGTGCTCGTCGGCGGCATGACCCGCATGCCGAAGGTGCAGGAACTGGTGAAGCAGTTCTTCGGGAAGGAGCCCCACAAGGGCGTCAACCCGGACGAAGTTGTGGCGATCGGCGCGGCCGTACAGGCCGGCGTTCTGCAGGGTGACGTCAAGGACGTGCTGCTGCTCGACGTGACCCCGCTGTCGCTGGGCATCGAGACGCTGGGCGGCGTGTTCACCCGGTTGATCGACCGCAACACCACGATCCCGACCAAGAAGAGCCAGGTCTTCTCCACCGCCGAGGACAATCAGACGGCGGTGACGATCCGGGTCTTCCAGGGCGAGCGTGAAATGGCCGCCGACAACAAGATGTTGGGCCAGTTCGATCTGGTCGGCATTCCGCCGGCGCCGCGCGGCATGCCGCAGGTCGAGGTCACGTTCGACATCGACGCCAACGGCATCGTCAACGTCACCGCGAAGGACAAGGCGACCAACAAGGAACAGCAGATCCGCATCCAGGCTTCGGGCGGATTGAACGACGCCGACATCGAGAAGATGGTGAAGGACGCCGAACTCCACGCCGCGGAAGACAAGAAGCGCCGCGAACTGGTCGACGCCAAGAATCAAGGCGAGGCCATGATCCACACGGCCGAGAAGTCGCTGAAGGAATTCGGCGACAAGGTCTCGGGCGCCGACAAGAGCGCGATCGAGGCCGCCGTCACGGCGCTGCGCAGCGCGCTGGAAGGCGACGACCCCGAGACGATCAAGACGCGCAGCGGCGAACTCGCCCAGGCGTCGATGAAACTCGGCGAGGCCATGTACAAGGCCCAGCAGGAAGCGGGCCCGGGCGCCGAAGGCGGCGCACAGGCCGGCGCGGCCAAGGACGACGTCATCGACGCTGACTTCAAGGAAGTCGGCGGCGACGAGAAGAAGAAGTAAGTCAGAAACGGGCCCCGCGCTGCGATGGCGCGTTCGGACCAAATCGGCTAGCAAACAGAAGCCCGGCGCACCAGCGCCGGGTTTCTTGCGCGCCAGCCTGAGGCAGCATTCTCTTTCGACCGGATTTCCATGGCCAAACGCGACTATTACGAAGTCCTGGGCGTCGCGAAGTCCGCAACCGAGGCCGAACTGAAATCGGCCTTCCGGAAAGCCGCGATGCAATGGCATCCGGACAAGAATCCCGGCGACAAGTCGGCGGAAGTGAAATTCAAGGAAATCAACGAGGCTTATCAGTGCCTCTCCGACGGCCAGAAGCGGGCCGCCTACGACCGCTACGGACATGCGGCTTTCGAGCAGGGCGGGGCCGGCGGCGGCATGGGCGACGGGTTCGGCTCGTCGATGGCCGACATCTTCGAAGACCTGTTCGGCGACATGATGGGCCGCGGCGGCGGCGGCGGACGGCGCTCGGGCGGGCGCGAACGCGGCAGCGACCTGCGATACAATCTCGAAATCACGCTGGAAGACGCATTCCACGGCAAGGCGTCGACCATCAAGGTTCCGACCTCCGCCACCTGCGAGGCGTGCGGTGGGTCCGGCGCCAAGGCCGGGGCCAAGCCGAAGCCCTGCGGCACCTGCAACGGCCACGGCCGCGTCCGCGCCCAGCAGGGGTTTTTCGCCATCGAGCGCACCTGCCCGACCTGTCAGGGCCGGGGCGAGATGATCGACAATCCCTGCGGCTCCTGCAGCGGCTCCGGCCGGGTGATGCGCGAGCGCAGCCTTTCGGTGAACATTCCGCCCGGCGTCGAGGACGGCACCCGCATCCGGCTGGCCGGCGAGGGCGAGGCGGGCCTGCGCGGTGGGCCGTCAGGCGACCTCTACATCTTCCTCGCCATCAAACCGCACCCATTCTTCCAGCGCGACGGGGCCGATCTCTACTGCCGCGTGCCGATTTCGATGGTGCAGGCGGCCCTCGGCAGCGAAATCGCGGTCCACACGCTCGACAGCGCCGAAGCCAAGGTGAAGATCCCCGAAGGCACCCAGTCGGGCAAGCAGTTCAAGCTGCGCGGCAAGGGTATGCCGGTGCTGCGTTCGCGCGACGTGGGCGACCTCTACATTCAGGCGATCGTCGAAACTCCGCAGAGCCTGACCCGGCGGCAGCGTGAGTTGCTGGCTGAATTCGAAACCGAATCGTCGAGCAAGACGCACCCGGAATCCTCGGGTTTCTTCTCGAAAATGAAAGACTTCTTCGACAATCTGAGTTCCTGATCCGCGCGTCGCGTCGGGCGGGGTTTGTCATGTTTGCGACAATTTCTTGACGCTGCGAAAATAATAGGCAAGCAATTGCCGAGTTAGAATGAGGGACGGACGTTTGCGTTCTCAGCCAAAGCGACAAGAAGCCCATGGGCGGAGCCATCCGGGACTGTCCCTGAAAAGATTCGCTGACGAAGCGCGTTTCTTCAAAGCCTGGGTCGAAAAGCCGATGCTGACCGGAGCGGTGTCTCCGTCCGGACGTTTCCTCGCCCGCATGATGGCCCGCTATGTCGATCCCTCGGGCCGCGGTCCGGTGATCGAACTCGGACCCGGCACGGGTCCCGTCACACTGGCGCTGATCCAGCGCGGCGTCGCGCCCGAACGGCTCATTCTGGTCGAGTACGACGCCGAATTCTGCAAGCTGCTGAAACGCCGCTTCCCGCGCGCCACCGTGGTGCAGGGCGACGCATACGACCTGCCCGGCACGCTGGCCGGCATGCTGACCGAGCCGGCCGCCGCCGTCGTGTCGAGCCTGCCTCTGCTGACCAAGCCCGACCCCGACCGGCTGCGTCTGCTCGGCGACGCGTTCCAGATCATGGCGCCTGGCGGGCGGTTCGTGCAGTTCACCTACGGGATGATTTCGCCGATCCCCCGCAAGGCGCGCGGCGTCGAGCCTGTGGAATATGTGGCGGAAGCCTCGCCGGCCGTGTGGCTGAACCTGCCGCCGGCGCGCGTGTTCGCCTATCAGGCCGCGCCCGAAGGGGCGGTGCGAAAGCTGCGTCCGGCGGAAGCTCTTATCGGCAAGATCCGCAAGGGCACCGGCCGGATGAAGGAAGAATTCAAAGAGCGGACAGACCGCATGCAGTCCGAAATCCGTCTCGCCACTGCAAAAGCGAAGCAGGACTTCGGCGGTCGCCGCAACAAGAACCACAACGACAACAAGCCGCCGCCGGCGCTGGCCCTGCTGCGCAAGATCGGCGAGGCGCGGCGCTCGCCCAAGCGCTGACGGATTTTGCCGAACGGAGTCGACTCCGGCGCGCCCATCATGTTTCTGGACGCAACCCGAACCGGATGATTCCCATGTCCAAGACAGACGCCCGCGACCGCCTGATCGTCGCTCTCGACCTGCCCGACGTCGCAGCCGCCGAAGCCATGGTGAATCGCCTCGGCGACAGCGTCGGCTTCTACAAAATCGGACTCGAACTCGTGTACGGCGACGGTCTGCCGCTCGCGACCCGGCTGGTGAAGGCGGGCAAGAAGGTCTTTCTCGACCTGAAATTCCACGACATTCCCAACACGGTCGCGCGTGCGACCGCGCAGGTCGCCGATCTCGGCGCGACCTTCCTGACCATCCATGCCTACCCGCAGACCATGAGGGCGGCGCGGGGGGCGCTGGCGGGCTCGCCGCTGAAGCTGCTGGCCGTGACGGTGATGACCTCCTACGACGATGCCGATCTGGCCGAGGCCGGTTTCGGCATGGGCGCCGCCGAACTCGTGGCGCGCCGCGCCCGGCAGGCGAAAGACATCGGCGTCGACGGACTGATCCTGTCGCCAGAAGAAGCCGCCGCGATGCGGGCGGCGCTCGGGCGCGACATGCTGCTGGTGACGCCCGGCATCCGGCCCGCAGGCGGCGACCTCGCCGATCAGAAGCGGGTGATGACTCCCGCCCGCGCCATCGCGGCGGGAGCCGATCATCTGGTGATCGGACGGCCGGTGACGCAGGCGGCGGACCCAAAAGCCGCCGCCGATTCCATCGTGGCCGAGATCGCCGGCGCGCTGGCCTGAAACGAAAAACGCCGGACGTACCTCCGGCCCGGCGTTCTCCGCCCGCCGCATGGGGACAGCGGCGAGCGCCCTCTTCTTAACCACGCCATCTGACAGTTCGATGACGCAGGCGTCATTTGATTGGCGCGAGGTCCGCCTCCATCCTGCTGCCACAGTCGCGGCGCGCTTTGCGGCGTCTGGAGCGTGGTCTATAGACGCGCATCGCTGAACGAGGCTGGAGTCCGGAAATGTCAGACATGCGGCTTGTGGTGGCCGGCGCGGCTGGGCGCATGGGGCGCATGCTGGTCCAGGCGATCCACGCCACGCCCGGCATGGTTCTCGGCGGCGCGCTGGAACGCAAGGGCTCCAATGCGCTTGGCCTCGACGCAGGCGAACTGGCCGGAATCGGCAAGTCGGGGATCGTCATCACGGACGATCCGCTCGAGGCGCTGGTGAAGGCCGACGGAGTCATCGATTTCACCACCCCCGCCGCGACGATCGAACTCGCCGCCGTCGCCGCGCAGGCGCGCATCGTACACGTCATCGGCACCACCGGATTGGCGGAAACCGATCTGGCGAAGATCGAGGCGGCGGGCCGACATGCGGTCATTATCCGCTCGGGCAACATGAGCCTCGGGGTCAATCTGCTGGCCGGACTGGTGCGGCGCGCGGCAAAGACGCTCGGCGTCGAATACGACATCGAGATCGTCGAAATGCATCATCGCATGAAGGTCGACGCGCCGTCCGGCACGGCGCTGCTGCTCGGCGAAGCCGCGGCCGACGGTCGCGGAATTTCGCTGAAGGATCATTCGGCTCGCGGCCGCGACGGCATCACGGGCGCCCGGAAAGACGGCGACATCGGCTTCGCGTCGCTCCGCGGCGGCACGGTGATTGGCGATCACACGGTGACGTTCGCCGGCCCGGCCGAGCGGATCGAACTGTCGCATCGCGCCGAGGACCGCAGCCTGTTCGCGCGCGGCGCGGTGCGGGCCGCGCTCTGGGGCATGGGCCGCAAGCCCGGCGTCTATTCGATGGCCGACGTGCTCGGCCTCGACGACGAATGACATTCGCCGAATACGTCCGCTCGTTCGCGCCGCAATGGTGGCGCATCACGTTGCTCGGCGAGCCGACGATGATGATCCCGGTCGCGGTCGTGATCTTCGTGTGGCTGTGGGCTTCCTGCTCGCGCCGCACCGCGCTGGTGTGGGGCGGACTGCTCGGCGTCGGCGGCGGACTGCTGATCGCGCAGAAGCTCCTCTATTACATGGCCGGCATTTCGTTCGACAGCATCAGGCTCTACACGCTCAGCGGACATTCGGTCGCAGCGTCCTACATCTACGGATCGCTGGTGGCGATCCTGTGCGCCTCGTGGCCGCGGGCGCTGCGCTATGTGGCGTGGAGCCTCGTGGCGTTGCTGGTGCTAGCAATCGGCGTCTCGCGTGTGGCGGTCGCCGGCCATCGGGTCAGCGAAGCCGTCGTAGGGCTGGGGCTCGGCACGCTCTTGCTGGGCGGATTCCTGCGTATGGCCTGGCGGCAGGCGAAAGCCCGCTACGCGGCCTGGACGCTGGCTCTGCCGGCCCTGATCGTCATCGTGGCGATGTACGGACGGGTCTTCGAATTCGAGAGAATTTTCCGCAGTCTAGGCCGGTGGGCGCGGCCAGGCGCCACGTTCTACCGCTGATGATCGAGCTCGCGCCGGGCCTCACGCATGTCCCGAATTATCTCGATCGCGCACAACAGCAGGCAATGGTTGACGACGTGCGCGCCGTCGTGCGCGCCGCGCCATTGTTCGTTCCAACCATGCCCCGAACCGGCAAGCCCTTCTCGGTGCGGATGACCAATTGCGGAACGCTCGGCTGGGTTTCAGACCGCGGCGGTTACCGCTATCAGCCGCACCATCCGGCGACCGGCCAGCCTTGGTCGCCCATTCCATCGACGGTCATGCGGGCGTGGCGCGATCTCGCCGCCTGTGCGGTCGAACCCGAAGCCTGTCTGGTCAACTTCTACGATCGAGAAGCCCGGATGGGCCTGCATCGCGACGCCGACGAACAGGCGCTCGACGCGCCGGTGATCTCGCTGTCGCTGGGCGACGATTGCCTGTTCAGATTCGGCGGATTGGAGCGAAACGGACCGACGAAATCGATCCGGCTGCAATCGGGCGACGCTGTGGTGATCGGCGGCGCGTCGCGCCTCTGCTACCACGGCGTCGACCGCCTCTATCCGGGCACATCGACGCTGCTGGCGGGCGAAGGACGCATCAACCTGACGCTGCGGCGGATCGCCCAGACCGGCTGAAAACGGCGGCCCTTACTTTGGTCCGCCGCGCGCGACGCCGACCTTGGCCGGCCGCAGACAGCGTTCGCCGATCGAATAGCCGGCCTCGACCACCTGCACGACGGTGCCGTTCGGCACGCCCGGATCGGGCACTTCGAACAGGGCTTCGTGCATGTTGGGGTCGAACTTCTGGCCCTTGGGGTCAAGCTGCTTGATGCCGTGGCGGGCGAGACGCGACAGGAAATCGCGCTCGGTCAGTTCGATGCCTTCGACAATGCTCTTCAGCGGCCCTTCGGCCCCTGCCCGCACTTCCGCCGGAATGCTCTCGATGGCGCGGCGCAGATTGTCGGCGAACACCAGCATGTCGCGCGCCAGCGCCGTCACCCCATAGGTCTTGGCGTCGGATACTTCCTTGTCGGTGCGGCGCCGGAGATTTTCCATCTCGGCCAGCGTGCGCAGCACTTTGTCCTTTAAACCGGCGTTCTCGGTGTAGAGATTTTCGAGTTCGTTGAACGGCTCAGGCGCGGCTGTCGTCGACTGCGGCGCAGGCTCGGCCGAGAACGACGACGCGTGAGCTTCCGCCGACGCGCCGTGCGAGGTCTCGGGAGTGGGATTGTCCTGATGGGTCATGATTCACTTTATCGCGAGAATTCTGTGGTCCGCATATCAGGTCGCGGCGCATAAAAATCAAGTTTGCGAGGGCGCAGGCTTGCTCTTGCGGCCCGCCGCCTTCGCGCCGCCGGCCTCGAAAATTTCCAGCAATTGACGGCGGATGACGCCCTGTCTCGGCTGATTAGTGATTTTCAGCCCTGTGAGGTCGGTGACGTAGAACGCGTCCACGGCCTTCTCGCCGAAGGTCACGATATGGGCGGAGCCGATGTTAAGGTTCAGCTTCGAGATCGCCGACGTAAGATCGTACAGCAGGCCCGGACGGTCGAGGCCCGACACTTCAAGCACCGTGTACTGATTGGACAGATTGTTGTC
>CANJEY010000214.1 GCA_947472615.1 Beijerinckiaceae bacterium | reverse complement strand
CGGAAATCGACGAGTGCGTGCGGCGTTGGCGGCAGAGCGGAAAGCCACTGGACGATGTCGGCGTTGCGGATTTCCCGTTCGCGGCGCTCGGGGTTCATCTCAAGGATTTCAAGGACGAGTTGGCGACTGGACGCGGTTTCGTCATCCTGCGCGGCATTCCCGCGGATCGCTACACCGATGACGAACTCGGATTGATCTTCTGGGGCTTCGGGGCGCATTTCGGTATGCAGCTTCCCCAGAGTTTTCTGGGCGACCGTCTCGGCACGATCATGAATCTTGAAGATGAGGAGCCAGAACGCACGCGCCGCCGTGGCTATCACTCCGGTGGTGCGCAGACGATGCACACTGATTCAACCGACATCGTCGGCATGATCAGCATCCGGAAGGCGAAAGTTGGTGGCGAGAGCCGTCTCGCCAGCGCGCATTTCGTCAACAACATGCTGTACGATCTCTGCCCTAAGGTTCTCGAGCAGTTGTACGAAGGCTTCGTGTGCCGCACGACAGATACGGACGCCGAGGCGTTTGGGATTACGCCGCTGGTGCCCTTCCGGGTTCCGGCGTTCCGCTTTCAGGATGGATGGTTGAACACCCGTTTCGTCAGGGGTTATATGAAACGGGCCGTCGTGGCCGGCGATCATGCATGGACCCACGCGGAACTTCTGGCGGCAGACGCGTTCGACTCGATCGCGAACCATCCCGACACGACTTTTGAACACGTTCTGGAGCCCGGCGACATCCAGATGTTCAACAACCGAACCGTCCTGCATGGGCGCGCGCATTTCGAGGACTATCCCGAGAAGGCGCGCAGACGTCATCTAAAGCGCTTGTGGCTCTCGGTCTCAGACTGGCCGAAAGTGCCGCAGGTACAGGTCTGTCTCCCGGTCGCATGGGCCTGACGTTTCTCCCAGAATCGTAACGAACGCGCGCGCAGGCGCCATGATGACGAAGTGGGCCGATTTCCCGCTTTACTCGGCATGCGTGCTCGATTAGATTTTGCGTACCAAATTTGGAATTTGGAAATGGTGTTGGCATGCGCCGTGAGATGCATCTCGTCGCCTATTTGAAGACGGGGCCAACCGCCAATCATGCGGGCGCGTGGCGGCATCCAGAATCCGTATTGAACGACCTGTTGTCGCCTGCTCCCTACGAACATATCGCACGCGTGCTCGAGGCCGGTTGCTTCGACGCCTGTTTCTTTGCCGATGGGCTCGGTCTTCACGATCTTTACAAGGGCGGGTTTCAGACTCGCCTCAAACTGGGTGGCCAGAACAGCCTTCTCGATCCTCTCGCGGTTCTGCCCTACATGGCTCGCGTGACGAGCCATCTCGGTCTCGGGGCGACGCTGTCGACGACCTTTCACCATCCGTATCTGGTCGCCCGCTGGTTGGGGTCGCTCGACCTTCTGTCAGGCGGCCGTATCGCCTGGAACGTCGTGACCTCGACACGGAATGAGGAAGCGCGGAATTTCGGCGGCGTCGAACTGCCTCCACGCGAAGCCCGATACGACAAGGCGGACGAGTTTCTCGAAGCCTGCATGGCGCTCTGGAACTGCTGGGAGGACGATTCCTTCATTCTCGACAAGCAGGACGGCGTTCTGATCGACGCGTCGAAAGTGAAGTACGCCGATTTCGAAGGTCAATGGTTCAAGACGCGCGGGCCTTTGAGCATCCCGCGCAGCCCGCAAGGCAATCCGGTGATCATGCAGGCGGGCGCCTCTGATCGCGGACGCGCATTCGCCGCCCGCTGGGCCGAGCTGGTTTTCGTCAACCCGTTCGGCAAGGCCGACATGATTGCGTTTCGGGACGACTTGAGAGGGCGAGTGAGCGAACGGGGCCGCAATCCGGACAATTGCGCCGTTCTGCCCTTCATCACCGTCGTGGTAGGCGAAACTGAAAGCATCGCACGAGAGAAGGCCGACTACCTGAACAGTCTCGCCGATCCGGAGCTCGTGCTGGCGACCAATTCGAGCTTCATCGGAGTTGATCTCAGCTCGAATGTGGACAGCGTGGAGAAGGTCAACGAAGGGCGGGGAACGCAGGGGATGCAAGGTTCGCTCGACCGCCTCGACTCCATAATCCGGAACAAAGGCATCGACTTCAAGGAAGCAATTCGACAAAGCACGCCGGACATGATCGTCGGCACGCCGGAATCGATTACCGATCAGTTGCAGGATTTGTTCGAATCCGGCGCCTGCGATGGCTTCGTGGTTTCGCCTCTTGTGTTCCCGGCCTCGCTCGAACAGTTTTGCCGCGCCGTGGTGCCGGAATTACAGAGGCGCGGACTGTTCAGGAAGACTTATGCCGGGCGGACCTTGAGAGACAATTTGCGGCATGTGTGTCAGGATCGGGAATAATAATCGGATCGGAATTATGCAGAAGCGGAGGGGAACAAGAACATGAACATTGATCGACGCCACATGATGAAGGCCACGAGCGCATTTGCTTTGGCCTTGTCGACGCCCTGGAGCGCGAGCGCCCAACAGGAGACCCCACGCAGTGGCGGCACGCTGACCGTCGGCCTCGTCAACGACAATACCAAGACGATGGACCCCCGCCTGTCGATCCAGCTCGATGAACGTCAGGTTCTGTTCCTGCTCTATGACACTCTGGTTGCGGTCGACCGCAATTTCTCGCTTCAGCCAGATCTGGCGAAGTCGTGGAAGATCGAGAATGACGGCAAACGTTACGTCTTCACACTTCAGGAGGGCGTCAAGTTTCAGGATGGAACGCCGTTCGACGCTGCGGCCGTGAAATGGAACATCGAGTCGCGCCTCGATGAGAAGGTTTTGTCTTCCCAGAGGGCGCAATTGCTGCCGGTGATCGCGTCGATCGAGATCGTCTCGCCGAGCGTCGTCGCGTTCAACCTCAATTATCAATATCCGAGCCTACTGGCCGATCTCGCCGATCGTGCAGGCTTGATGTTGTCGCCGACAGCCGCCCAGAAGTTCGGCCAGGATTTCGGCCGCAACCCGGTGGGCACTGGCGCATTCGTTCTGAAGCAGTGGGTCCAGGGCACCAACATCACGCTGGCGCGCAATCCCGACTACTGGCGCAAGGGCGAACCCTATCTGGATTCTGTCGTGTTCCGCACGGTGCCGAGCGCCGTTCTGGGCCTGCAGCGTGTGGGCATCGGCGAAATCGACGTCATGGCTAATCTCGGACCGGCTGAGACAAAGTTGATCGATCCGCGAACAACGACAGCGATGAAGCTGCCAATCGGCCGCTGGTATTCGCTGCAATGGCAGGTTGACCGCGCGCCCTTCAACAACGCCAAACTGCGCAGCGCCATCGCCCATGCGATCGACCGGAACCGGATCAACCAGATCCTGTTCGATGGGCAGGGCACGATCGCCGACGGACTGACGCCGCAGGGCCTCTGGTATTCGAGCCCATTCAAGCCCGGATTCGAATACTCGCCCGACAAGGCGCGCGCGCTTCTGAAGGAATCCGGCTGGAACATGAGCGATCCGATCACGCTCTGGGCGCCGAGCGAGGCGAGCTACAACAGGATCAGTCAGCTTGTGGGCGAACAGATTCAAGCCATCGGCCTGAAGGTGAATCTGTCGCCTGTCGCGCAGTCGGAATATTACGCCCGCGTGGTCCAGAAATCGGTCAATTTCACGCCGTCGTCATGGGCTTCGCGCGCGGATCCCGATGGGCTGTATTATTTCCTGCTTCACTCGAAGGGCACCGGAAATACGACCGGATACAGCAATCCGCAGGTTGACCGGTTGCTTGAGCAAGGGCGCTCCATCACCGACCAGACCGAACGCGCCAAACTCTATGGTCAGGTGCAGGAAATCGTGATGCAGGAAGTTCCCTACATCTGCCTGCTGTTCGGCGCCGATTACGTCGCTGTCAGCAACAAGGTGCGCAACTGGGCGCCATCGCCGGATTCCTATCCGCGTTTCCGCCGGGCGTGGAAGGCCGCGTGAAGCACTTTGCACGAAAAAGAAGGCTCCCGAATCGCTTCGGCGCTTCGGGATCATCGGGGCACGGAAGCGCGTCCCGATGATCCGCTTTGTCCTGAAGCGGGCGATCTGGGTGGCGCCGAACATCCTGATCCTGACGTTTCTGCTGTTCGCCATCCTCACGAGCTGGCTGGGCAGCCCATCTGCGATGATGCTGGGTCTGGACGCATCGCCTGCGGCCATCAGCGAAATGAATCGCGCCTATGGTTTCGACGATCCGATCATCCAGCAATATGTACGATGGCTGTGGGCGGCCCTGCAGGGCGACTTCGGCCGCTCCTACGCCACCAAACAGACCGTGTCGTCCATGATCGGAAGCGCACTTCCGATCTCGATCGAACTGGGCCTATGGGCGATTTGCCTTTCAGGATTTGCAGCCGTTGGGCTGAACAGCCTGATCCCGCGCGGAAAAATATCTGGCAGCCTGATTTCCGCCGTCAGCGTCGTCAGCATTACCATACCGAACTTCATGCTGGGCGCGACACTGGTGTATGTTTTCGCAATCTACCTGCGCTGGCTTCCGACATCTGCGTGGGCGCCGTGGTCCGACGGGATATTGGATCATCTGCTGCATCTGATCCTGCCCGTTGCAACGCTGTCAGCGTTCTACTTCGGCTCGTTCTCGATGATCTACCGGGCCGAATACCGATCCGTGATGAATCAGCTTTTCGTACGCGTCGCACGTGCGAAGGGGCTTTCGGCCACGCGCGTGTCGCTACAGCACATCCTGCCGAATTCGGTCTTGCCGGTCATCACCTTCATGGGCATCACGCTTGGACAATTGATGGGCGGGGCGGTCGTCACCGAAGTCGTTTTCTCCCTGCCGGGCATCGGGCGCACCTTCGTCGCCGCCATACGGGGGAATGATTATCCTGTGATCCTTGCGATCGGCGCTATCGTCCTGACCGGCATGATGGTGACCAATCTCATTGCAGACATCGTGATCGCGTGGATCAATCCGCAGGTGAGGCTTTCGTCATGAGCGGAAGACTTTTCCAGCGCTGGCTTGGACTGTCGCTGGTCGCCGCCATCGTACTGGTCGCCATTCTGGCGCCCTGGCTCGCGCCCTACGATCCCAATATGTCGAGCGGCAGCGTGCTGTCGCGGCCGTCCGCCGCCAACATCATCGGAACCGATCAATTGGGCCGCGATGTCTTCTCACGGCTTCTGTATGGAGCCCGCGTATCGCTCGTGATCGGTCTCGCCGCATCGTTGGTCGGCATGGTCATCGGCGTCCCGATCGGCCTTGTGTCGGGCTATGTGGGCGGAAAAGCCGACCTCGCCGTTGTTCAAGTGGTCGATATCCTGATCTCGCTGCCGGCGATCGTGATGGCGCTGATCATCACTGCGGTCGTTGGAGCCAGCGTCACCAACCTGATCCTGATCCTCGGCATTCTCAAATGGCCCATCATCGCCCGCATCGTTCGCGGACAGGTCCTGGTGCTTCGCGAACAGGCATTTGTCGAAGCTGCACGCTCGATCGGATGCACCACGACGCGCATCCTGGCCCGCCACATCGCGCCGAACATCATGCGCGTTCTCGGCGCGCAGTTCGCCATTGCGACGTCCACGTCGATCTTCACTGCAGCAAGCCTGAGCTTCCTTGGGCTTGGGCTGCCGCCGCCCGCGGCGGATTGGGGCGGCATGGTGCAGAGCGGCTTCGACTACATGTTTCTGAATCCGCTCCTGACGCTCGCGCCCGGCGCAGCCGTCACTCTCACGGTGTTGAGTTTTTATCTGATCGGTGAAAGCGCCAAATAGCATTTTCGCTCAAGGGAGACCAATCGAACATGGCCGGACCGCAAGCGTGAGACCAAGGACCATATGACCGCTCTCCTGACCATCCAGGGGTTGCGAACCGAGTTCGGCGGCGGCGACCGATCGATCGTGGCGGTCGATGGCGTCGACCTCTCGGTCGAACGCGGCGCGACGCTAGGGGTCGTTGGCGAAAGCGGTTGCGGCAAGTCAGCCCTGTCCCTGTCGATCATGGGCCTGCTCCCCGAAGCCGGACGGGTGACGGCGGGCAGGATTATCTTCGACGGCCGGGATATCGCCCACGCGTCGCCCGCCATCATGCGGACCATACGCGGCAAGCGCATCGCCATGGTGTTTCAGGAGCCGATGACGAGCCTCAATCCGCTGTTCACGATCGGCTTTCAAATCGCGGAAGCCTTGCGGGAACACGAAGGCAGGCTCACTGACCGCGCGGCGCGCGCACGCATCATCGACGTGCTGCATCGTGTCAGAATTCCGTCACCCGAACGACGGATCGACGAATATCCGCATCAGATGTCAGGCGGCATGCGTCAGCGTGTGATGATCGCCATGGCGCTGTCATGTTCGCCGGATCTTCTGATCGCGGATGAACCGACGACCGCACTCGACGTCACCGTGCAGGCGCAAATTCTCGACCTGCTCGGCGAATTGCAGGCTCAGACCGGAATGGCGATGATTCTCATCACGCACGATCTGGGCGTGGTGGCCGAAATGGCGGACCGGATCGCCGTGATGTATGCGGGCCGGATCGTCGAATTCGCTACCGCCGCCGAGATCTTCGACAACGCCCAGCATCCCTACACGCTCGGATTGCTGGGCAGCATTCCTCGCATCGAGAACGATCGCGAACGTCTGCTGGCGATCGAAGGAGCGGTCCCGTCGCCGTTGCGCCTCCCATCCGGCTGCCGATTTCATCCAAGATGCGTCTTTGCAGCGCCGGAATGCTCGCGCGCCGATATTCGCCTGACGGCAGTCGACGTCGATCATGTCTCCGCCTGCCTGCGCGCGCCGGTCGAAGGAATCCGTCCATGACCAGCCTGCTCGAGATCGTCGACCTCGCCAAACACTATCCTGTCGCATCGGGACTTCTGGATCGTTCGCCGCAAAGCGTCGTTCGCGCTGTCGATGGAGTATCGTTGTCGGTCGCGCCCGGCGAAACGTTGGCGCTTGTCGGCGAATCCGGGTGCGGCAAATCGACATTGGCGCGGCTCGTCTTGCGCCTGATCGACGTGACATCCGGATCGATCTGCTTCGACGGAGAAGACATCACCAAACTGTCCGGCTCGAAGCTGCGGCAGCTTCGCCGACGGATGCAGATCGTGTTTCAGGATCCGTTTTCATCGCTGAATCCTCACATGACGGTGCGCGAAATCATTGAGGAGCCGCTGATCGTCCATGGCGTCGGCCACAAGGCGTCAATGCGCGCGCGATGCGACGAACTGCTGACTCTTGTCGGGCTGGATCATTCTTACGCCTCCCGGCTTCCGCATGAGTTTTCCGGCGGTCAGCGCCAACGCATCGGCATTGCACGCGCGCTGGCCTTGCAGCCCGAACTCGTCGTATGCGACGAACCCGTTTCCGCGCTCGATGTGTCGGTACAGGCTCAGATCATCAATTTGCTGAAAGATCTGCAGGCTCGATTTGGCCTGTCCTATCTGTTCATCGCGCATGATCTGGCCGTCGTGAAGCATATGGCTGACCGGGTGGCGGTCATGTATCTGGGTCGCATCGTCGAGAGCGGCCCCCGCGACATCCTGTTTGGGCAGCCCAAACACCCCTACACACAAAGCCTGCTGGCGGCCGTGCCACGACCAAATCCTCATTTCAGGCGGAAGCGCTACATCAAGGACGGCGACCTG
>CANJEY010000213.1 GCA_947472615.1 Beijerinckiaceae bacterium | reverse complement strand
GGCGTCGATCATGGCCTTCTGCACGGGTTCGCGCGGAAAGATCATGTGCTGCGCGTCAGGCCAGAGCGCGCCGAAGACCGAAGGACCGAGCAGAAGTCCGCCGAGCAATTGCCCGATCACTGCGGGCTGGCCGATGCGCTGCATCGCTTCGCCAAGCAGGCGGCCCACGAGAATGAGCAGCGCGAGTTCCAGCAGGAAAGTGAAATCTGTGGCCTGACTTGCGCTGTGCGTTGAGGCGTCCGCGGCGGAGGCGCAGGGCGCATTCAGGATGAGCGCGATGATCGCGCTCGATAGCCGCACACGTTCTGACCGCAATCGATCCCCCTGCGTTCGCAGTAAGATTGATTGTCAGGCCACGCTAAAGTTCTGGCGTGTGTGTGAATTGCTGTCGGAGCCGGAGCTGTGCAAGGCGCAGACAAAGCGTGAGCGCAAAATTTAGGCGGGATCGAATTTCGTTTACACTACTGACGAGTGATCGCCGGAAGCATCCCATTTGCAGATGCGTATTTGGACTTTGGAAATCTGTCGCCTTCATAACCTCGGGTTAACGGATCGCAACCACACGGTCCGGACTTTCCAACGTGTCGAGGCTGGCGATGAGTGCAATGCGTATGGTGATTCTCGGCTCCATTCTGGTTCTGGGTTTCCTGGCTGGACAGGTGATCGGCCCCGCCGTCGTCTGATTGGATTTCGTGTATTCGCCCCAAACACCTTTGGCTAATTGCTGCTCGACTTTTGCCCATTAAAGGCGCAGGCTTCTTTCGTCGCGCAAATGTAGCGCCGACGCAGTGTTCCATGACATCGCGAACCTCGCAGACGTTCGCGCCGACCCCATCGGCGTGCATTGCGTCTGAATTTGCGCTGGCTTGGCGGACACCGAAAGGCGCGCGCATGAGCGGAAATCGGATGGACGGCTGGCGAAAACTGGGCGTCGTGATCTGCGCGCTTGCGAGCTTCGCCATTGCGGCATCGCAGGCCGAAGCGGCCGACGAAAAGGTCGCGGCCAACATGCCGGCGAACGCCTATCAGGACGGGTTCGCGTCGGGCTGGAGTTGTAATCACGGCTTCGTGCGCGAAGGCGCCGGTTGCCGTCAGGTGGCGGTGCCGGTCGGCGGCTATCTCGATGCGTTCGGCGACAACTGGAATTGCAATCCGGGCTTTCGCAAGTCCGGCGACAAATGCGAGAGCCAGCCGATTCCCGCGAATGGATTCGCGACAGCTTCCTCATCCGGCAACGGCTGGGAATGCAATCGCGGCTTTCGTCCCGATCGCACGAACTGCGTGGAAATCCGGGTCCCGCCGAATGGCTATCTGACCGAGCGCGGCGACGAGTTCGACTGCGAGAGGGGTTTCCGCCGCACAGCGACGGCCTGCGAAAAAATCGCGGTTCCGGCGAAGGGATTCCTGTCGCGCGCAGGCGGACAGCGCGGCTGGGAGTGCGAGCGCGGTTTCGTCGCCAGTGGCGCCGAATGCATGGCGATCGCCATGCCGCAGAATGCGTTCCTCAACCGGGCCGGCAATGGCTGGGATTGCGTGCGGGGCTTCCGCAAGCAGAACATCGCCTGTGTGGCGGTGGCGTTGCCGCAGAACGCGCATCTCGACGTGTCGGGCAACGACTGGGACTGCAACCGGCCCTATCGGCGGCGCGGCGATGGCTGTTCGCGCGACAATTGATCAGCGCAAAGAAAAGTCCCGCGCCTCTTGCGAGGGCGGGACTGATTTGGCCGCTGGACTGATGTCCGCGGAGCCGATCAGCCGATCAGCTTGAGCTGGTCAGCGGACTTCTTGCCGCTCTTGCGGTCGGCGACGAGCTCGAAATCGACCTTCTGGCCTTCGCGGAGGTCGTTGATTCCGGCGCGCTCGACAGCGCTGATGTGCACGAACGCATCCGGTCCGCCGCCATCCGGCGCGATGAATCCGAAGCCCTTCTGGGCGTTAAACCACTTCACGGTTCCCGTCGTCATGGGAAACCCTTTCATATGACAGAGTTAGTGCTGCCCGCCCTGGTTGGGAGGGTCGTCGAAATCGCGTTTTCAGGAGAGAAGAGTATCAGCTGGCGCGAATTTCTTTGCGCTGACCAAGTCATCTGGCCGTCTATCGACGGGGGTTGATATGCGCCCTTTGGGGGCGAAATACAAGCCCTCTGTGAATTTTGTCCCATCCGGCGCTCGGCTTAAGCCTGCTCTTGACTCTTTTCGGGAGCGGGAGTGTAGTGGAACAAAGCAGGAACATAATGACCGATCGCCGCGATGCTCTCGCTGCGCTGAGGAACCGTCTGGCCCGTATGGGGCAGGGGGACTCTCCGCGCGCGTCCCGAATTTTCAGCCTGGGCCTTCCGATGGTGGACGGCCCGCTGGGCGGCGGGCTGGCGCGCGCGGCGCTGCATGAGGTTTTCGCCCGCACGCCCCCCGACGGGACAGCGGCGATCGGATTCGGGCTGATTCTCGCGATTCTGGCGGCGCAAGAGCGGCCGGTCGTCTGGATCAGGCAGGATTTCGCCGATGTCGAGGGCGGGCGGTTGCATGCGCCGGGCCTCGTCGAACTGGGGCGCGATCCATCGAGCCTCGTGCTGGTGCGGGCGCGAGATGCGGCCGGCGTCCTGCGGGCGGCGCTCGAAGCCGTCCGCTGTCCGGCGGTCGGGGCTGTCGGGCTGGAGCCCTGGGGGGAGCCGGGCGTTCTCGATCTCACCGCCACCCGCCGCCTGTCGCTGGCGGCTGCGGCCTCGGGAGTCGCGGCCTTTCTGGTGCGGGCGGCGGCGCGGCCCGAGCCCAGTTCCGCCGCCACGCGCTGGTCGGTCGCCGCCGCGCCCTCGCGCGCCCTGCTGGCCAATGCGCCGGGCCAACCCGCCTTCGCCATCAGTTTGTTGCGTCATCGCGCCGGCCTGCCGGCGCGCGATTGGCATGTGGAGTGGGACCGTGACCGATGCAGCTTCCAGGACGGAGCGGCGCTACCTCGCGCTGTGGTTCCCGTTTCTGCCGACCGACCGGATCAGGTCGCCAGTGCGCCGGCCGCCCCCGGATGGCGCCGCGCCGGCTGAACCGCTGGTCCTGATCGACAAGGTCAAGGGCGCGCTGCGGCTGGCGGCGGTCGACCGCGCCGCGCTGGCGCTGGGTCTGACGTCCGGTCTGACCTTGTCGGACGCCCGCGCCCGCGCGCCGGCAATGGTGGTGATGGACGCCGATCCCGCCGCTGACGCGGCCTTTCTGACGCGCATCGCCGACGCTTGCTGCCGTTACACGCCGCTGGCGGCGATCGACGCGCCGGACGGCTTGACGCTCGACCTGACCGGATGCGCGCATCTCTATGGCGGGGAGGAGGCGCTGCGCGCCGATCTGGCGCAACGCCTGAGCCGCATCGGCCTGTCGGCGCGCATGACGCTGGCGGGCTCGCCCGATGCGGCGCGTGCGCTGGCGCGGTTCGGCAAGACGGCGGCTGTTCCGCCGGGCGGCGAGGCGCAGGCTGTCGGGCCGCTGCCGATCCGGGCGCTCGCCGTCTCGCCCGACATTGTACTGGCCCTGTCGCGCGCCGGGCTGAAGACGATCGCCGATCTGGCGGATCGTCCGCGCCCCCCGCTGGCGGCGCGGTTTGGGGCCGATCTGCTCGCCTGTCTCGACCGGACGCTCGGGCGCGTTGACATGCGCATCACCCCGCACAGGCCCGCGCCCGAATGCATCGTCGAGCGCCGTTTCGCCGAACCTGTGGGGCGGATGGAGGATTTCGAGGGCGCGCTCGATCTGCTGATGGGAAAGGCCGCGCGCCTCCTCGAACAGCGCGGCGAGGGCGGCCGCGTGTTCGAGGCGAGCTTCTTCCGCACCGACGGAATCGTGCGCCGCGTCAGCATCGAAACAGGGCGGCCCGTGCGCGACCCGAAGATCGTCATGCGGCTCTATCGGGAGAAGCTGGAAGCGCTGGCCGATCCGCTCGATCCGGGTTTCGGGTTCGATCTGATCCGCCTCGCGGTGCTGACGGCCGAACCGCTCGGCGTGGCGCAGACCAGTCTCGATGGACGTCAGGCGACGGACGACGAGATCGCCGGCCTCATCGAACGGCTGGCGGCGCGCTTCGGGCGCGACCGCGTGCTGCGGTTCACGGCGTGCGATACGCACGATCCCGACCGCGAGGCGGGCCTGACGCCGGCCGTCGAGGCGGCCGCGAAGCGCGCCGCGTGGCGCAAGCCCGAGCCCGACGATCCGCCGGCGCGGCCGCTGCATCTGTTCGAGCCGCCGCAGCCCATCGAGACGCTGGCCGAAGTGCCGGACGGACCGCCGCTGCGCTTTCGCTGGCGGCGCGTGATGCACGAGATCGCCCGCGCCGAAGGACCGGAGCGCATCGCCACCGAATGGTGGCGGCGCGACGCCGCCACGCGCGATTATTATCGGCTGGAAGACGCCAGCGGCCATCGCTTCTGGGTGTTTCGCGATGGCCTCTATGGCCGCGAGACGGAGCGCCCGCGCTGGTTCCTGCACGGTCTGTTCGCATGAGCGCGCCTTTTCCCTACGCCGAACTCGCGGCGGCGACGAATTTCTCGTTCCTGCGCGGCGCATCGCATCCGCACGAGATGGTGGCGCGCGCCATGGAGCTTGGCCACGCGGGCATCGGGATCGCCGACCGCAACACGATGGCGGGCGTGGTGCGCGCCTATGCGGCCATGAAGGAGGCGTTGACCGAATGGCGCGAGCGGCGGGGCGCGCAGGCGCAGCTCGATTTCAAGCTGGCGGTGGGAACCCGCCTCGTGTTCGCCGACGGCTCGCCCGACATCATCGCCTATCCGGAAAATCGCGACGGCTGGGGGCGGCTTTGCAAGCTGCTGACCATCGGCAATTTCCGAGCGAAGAAAGGCGAGTGCCATCTGACGATCGACGATCTGCTGAGCGACGCCAGCAACCTGCTGCTGATCGTGATGCCGCCGCGCCGCCTCGATGGTTTGAAGACTGTGCTGCCGCGTCTGGCGGAGGCCGCGCCCGGCGCGCTCTGGCTCGCCGCCGCCATGTACAGACGCGGCGACGACCGCCGCCGTCTGACGCGCCTGAAAACACTCGCCGATGCGGCCGGGCTTCCGCTCATCGCCGTAAACGATGCGCTCTACGATGCGCCCGACAAACGCGCCCTGCAGGACGTGCTCACCTGCGTCCGAGAGGGAACCACGATCGAGGCGGCCGGTCGTCTGCTCGAAGCCAACGCCGAACGCCATCTGAAAGAGCCCGCCGAAATGGCGCGCCTGTTTCGCGATGAGCCAGAAGCCATCGGCGAGACGCAACACCTGCTGTCGCGCGTCGGTTTCTGTCTGTCGCAACTGAAATACGAATATCCCGACGAGACCGTGCCGCCCGGCTGGACGCCGAAAGCATGGCTGGCCGAACTGACGTGGAAACATGCGCGCATGCGCTATGGCGGCGAGGTTCCGTCGAAGGTCGCGCGACTCCTGGAAGATGAGCTCGCGCTCATCAGCCAGCTCGAATACGAGCGCTATTTCCTCACCATCGTCGACATCGTGCGCTTCGCGGAGAACAAGGGAATCCTGTGTCAGGGGAGGGGATCGGCGGCGAACTCCGCCGTCTGTTACGTGCTCGGCATCACGGCGGTCGATCCGGCCGAATACAATCTTCTGTTCGCGCGTTTCATCTCCACCGAACGGCGCGAGCCGCCCGACATCGACGTCGACTTCGAGCATGAGCGGCGCGAGGAGGTGATCCAGCACATCTACACGAAATACGGCCGCAATCGCGCCGGCATCGCAGGAACCGTTATTACCTACAGGCCGCGCAGCGCCATCCGCGACGTCGGCAAGGCGCTGGGGCTGACGGAAGATGTGACGGCGCGCCTGTCCGGCACCGTCTGGGGAAGCTGGGGCGACGACATCAAGGACAGCCAGATCCAGCAGGCCGGCATGGACCCCTCGAACCCGATGATCCGCCGGGCAGTGGGCTTTGCGGTGCGGCTGCTGGGCTTTCCGCGGCATCTGTCGCAGCATGTCGGCGGCTTCGTGCTGGCGCGCGGGCGTCTCGACGAAATGGTCCCGATCGGAAACGCCGCGATGGAGCAGCGCACCTTCATCGAATGGGACAAGGATGACATCGACACGCTGGAGCTGATGAAGGTCGACGTGCTGGCGCTCGGCATGCTCACCTGCATCCGCAAGGCGTTCGATCTGCTGCGGCTGCATGAGGGCGTCGATCATGACCTCGCCAATGTGCCGCGCGAGGATGAGGCCGTTTACGCCATGTTGCAGAAGGGCGATTCCATCGGGGTGTTTCAGGTGGAGAGCCGCGCGCAGATCAACATGCTGCCGCGCCTGAAGCCGAAGAAATTTTACGATCTCGTCATTCAGGTGGCGATCGTGCGGCCGGGGCCGATCGAAGGCGAGATGGTGCATCCCTATCTGCGCCGCCGTAACGGACTGGAGGGCGTTGAATTTCCCGCGCCGGTCAACGAGCCCGGCTGCGAGAACGAATTGCGCGAAATCCTCGGCGAGACCTACGGCGTGCCGCTGTTTCAGGAACAGGCCATGAAGCTCGCCATGGTGGCGGCGAAGTTCTCGGCCGAAGAAGCCAACCGTCTGCGCAAGGCGATGGCGACGTTTCGCCATACGGGAACGATCCACACGTTCGAGACCATGATGGTGGAACGCATGGTGATGCGCGGCTACCAGCGCGATTTCGCCGAACGCTGCTTCGCGCAGATCAAGGGTTTCGGCAGCTATGGCTTTCCGGAAAGCCATGCGGCGTCGTTCGCCAAGCTCGTCTACATTTCATCCTGGATCAAATGTCATCATCCGGCGGCCTTCGCGTGCGCGCTGCTCAATTCGCAGCCGATGGGTTTCTATGCGCCCGCGCAGATCGTGCGCGATATGCGCGATCATGGCGCCGAGGCGCGCGAAGTCGACGTCAATTTCAGCGAATGGGACTCGACGCTCGAACGGCGCCCGGATGGCGCGCTGGCGCTGCGGCTGGGGCTGCGCCAGATCGACAGCTTCCATGAAGACTGGGCGATGCGGCTCGTCGAAACGCGCACGCGATCTTTCGACAGCGTGGAAAAGCTGGCGCTCAAGGCGAACCTGCCGGCGCGCGCCATGCGGCTGCTGGCCGACGCCGATGCGTTTCGCTCCATCGGTCTCGATCGGCGCGAGGCGCTGTGGGCCGTGCGGCGTTTGCCGAACGACGATCCGCTGCCGCTGTTTGCCGCCACCGCTGCGCGCGAACTGGCGGATGAATCCGACGCTGGCCTGCCGGTCATGCCCTTGTCGGAGCATGTGGTCGCCGATTACCAGACCGTGCGGCTATCTTTGAAGGCGCATCCGATGGCGCTGCTGCGAGATCTGTTCAGGCGCGAGCGCATTCTGAGTTGCGTCGAGACCGCTGCGCAGAAGAATGGCGCATGGGCGCGGACGGCGGGCGTCGTGCTGGTGCGCCAGCGACCCGGCAAGGGCAACGCCATCTTCATGACTCTGGAAGACGAAACCGGCATCGTCAACATCGTGCTATGGGCCAGCAAGTTCGAGCGTTTTCGCCGCGAGGTGATGAGCGCCCGCCTGCTGCTGGTGGAAGGCCGCATTCAGCGCAGCGTCGAGGGTGTCGTGCATCTCATGGCCGAGCGCCTGCACGATCGCACGGCGGAGCTGACGCG
>CANJEY010000212.1 GCA_947472615.1 Beijerinckiaceae bacterium | reverse complement strand
CGGCCGCGCCGCCCGCAATGTCGACGGCAAGGTCATCCTCTATGCCGACCACATCACCGGCTCGATGGAGCGGGCGCTGGCCGAGACCAGCCGCCGCCGCGAGAAGCAGCTCGCCTACAATGCCGAGCACGGCATCACGCCCGAGACCATCAAGCGCGGCATTCAGGACATTCTGGGCTCGGTCTACGAGCAGGATCACGTCACGGTCGACACCGGCTTCTCGCCCGTGCAGCCCGGCCATAACATGAAGGCGACGCTGGCCGATCTCGAAAAGCGCATGCGCGAGGCCGCCGCCAACCTCGAATTCGAGGAAGCCGCCCGCATGCGCGACGAGATCAAGCGCCTGCAACAGACCGAACTCGCCATCGCCGAAGATCCGCTCGCCCGCCAGCAAAGCATCGAAGACCGCGCCGGCGCCTTCGAGGGCGACCGCAAATACGGCCGCGCCGCCAACCTGCCGACGAAAGACTCCTTCTCCCGCAAGGCGGGAGAAGGCGCCCGAAGGGCGGATGAGGGCGCAAGGCAAACCCCGGCCGGAGGGGATGATGAACAACCCCTCCTTCCCACCCGCGCCCGCAAACCCACTGACGCCGACATGGGCCCGCACAATTTCGGCGGCGGCGAAGCCCGCCCGCGCAGCACCGGCGGCAAGGGCGGCATGCACGGGGGGAAGTCACGGCCGTTCAGAGGGAAGAAGTAAGTCTGGTTGGCCGCGCGGGGAATTCGCGGCCAACGAGCCTCCGTCCTTCGAGACGCGCCCTGTGGGCGCTCCTCAGGAGGAGGGGTTTGAGGCATTTGCATTCATCTTGCCGAGCCACCCCCGAACCCTCATGGTGAGGAGGCTGCGCAGCAGCCGTCTCGAACCACGAGGGTGATGACGTTGGCTCAGGAAGCGCGACGCCAATCATGAACTCCGAAGGCGCAACAGTTTACATCCTGCGCTGCGCCGACGGCAGTTTTTACACAGGCGTGACGCGCCGCTCCATCGACGACCGCGTCGGCGAACACATGGCGGCCTCGGCGGCGACTACACGAGGCGACGGCTTCCGGTGTCCCTCGTCTTCGCCGACCATTTCCAGCAAATCTCGGACGCCGTCGCCACGGAACGGCGCATCAAGGGCTGGTCCCGCGCCAAGAAGCGGGCGCTGATCGACGGCGATTTCGACCGCCTGCAGGAACTCGCCTCGCGCGCCGGAAAATAGCGGCCAACGATCCCTCCGTCCTTCGAGACGCGCCCTGTGGGCGCTCCTCAGGAGGAGGGGCCGGGTGCAAGCCCCAAATGCGCAATCCGAACGTGCCGCCCCAAACCCCAAGCCCTCATGCTGAGGAAGCCGCGCAGCGGCTGTCTCGAAGCACGAGGGTGATCTGTGGAGCAATCCAAAATGGGTATGAATGCCATTCGCCTCCTTCGACTCCGATCCCCGGCATGCCAAGATGCCGGTACGGGACGAGCGCCAGAGTCGAACAACGGTCGCCGCTTGCCATTCGCCGCACCCAGGGGGACGCCATGACCAGACGCATCGCAGCCGCAGCCTCGATTTTTGCTTTTCTCGCGCTGGGAACCGGGATGGCCGCCGCGCAGGTCTTCAGCCTGAAGCCCAAGACGCTGGATGAAGTGGAAGCTGCCCAGAAGGCTGCCAAGGACGCGGCGGAGTTCGAATATCTGGGCACGCTGGCGCGCCTCTGCCTGCTGCCGCCGAGCCGCAGCGAGGATCTCAGCGACAAGGTCCCGCTCTATGTCGCGGACCCCAGCAAGGCCCCGCCGCGTTCCTCATGGTACGCCGAACCCGCCAAGGTGTTCGACAATTTCTATTTCATCGGCGGCAAGATCCATTCGGCCTGGGCGCTGAAGACGTCAGAGGGGCTCATCGTGTTCGACACGATCTATCCCTACAATTCCGAAGAGCTGGTGATCGGCGGGCTGAAGAAACTCGGCCTTGACCCGAAGGACATCAAGTATCTCATCGTGTCGCACGCCCATCAGGATCACATCGGCGGCGCCGAGATGATCCAGAGCCGTTATGGCGCGCACGTGGTGATGTCCGCCCCCGACTGGGATCTCGTCGAAAGGCTTCCGAACCGCTTCAAGACCATGGCGCCCAAGCGCGACATCGTCGCCACCGACGGCATGAAGATCACGCTGGGCGAGGCGAGCGTCAGTCTCTGGTTCACCCCGGGCCACACCGATGGAACGCAGTCCTTCACGTTTCAGGTTCAGGATCGCGGCCGCCCTGTGAATGTCGCCTATTCCGGCGGCACGGCACTCGTTTACGAGTGGACCCTGCCGGAGTGGAGCATCAAGAACATCGGCACGTATATCGCCTCGCAGAAGCATTTTGCGGCGGAGGCGAAAGAGACCGGCGCGACAGTTCTCATCTCCAACCATTCGGAATTCGACAGCGCCTACAACAAGACACGCATGATGGCCGGCCGCGGCGAGGGACCGCATCCGTTCGAAAGCTCCGCCGACTGGGTGCAGCGCTATTTCAAGGTCACCGAAAACTGTGCGCGCGCCACGCAGATCAGGGTCGAGCAGTCCATCACCGCATTGCGTTGATGGTCGATGCGGCGGGACGCGCCCGGAACGTAAGCGGCCAGCGAGTCCTCCGTCCTTCGAGACGCGCCCTGCGGGCGCTCCTCAGGAGGAGGGGTTTGGTGCAAGCCCTCAGTGGAAACCCAACTTGCCGGACAATCTCAAGACCTCATGCTGAGGAAGCCGCAAAGCGGCTGTCTCGGCGATCTTTGATCGCCAGAAGCAGAGGGCGATTCAGAAGCGACAAAACTGCCTAAGTCGAAGGTCCAACAACCTCGTCGCGCAAGGCGCGGCGCAGGATCTTCCCGACATTGGTCTTCGGCAGGATGGCGCGGAATTCGATCGTCTTGGGCCGCTTGTAGCCGGTGAGCCGCTCCTTGCACCAGGCCTGCAACTCTTCCGGCGTCAGCTCCGCATCGCGGCGCACCACGAAGGCCTTCACGGCCTCGCCGGAATGGGGGTCGGGCAAGCCGATCACGGCGGCTTCCAGCACCTTGGGGTGCGAGGCCAGCACCTCCTCCACCTCGTTCGGGAACACCTTCATGCCCGACACGACGATCATGTCCTTCAGCCGGTCGACGATGCGGAACGAGCCGTCCGGCAAGCCGATCGCGACGTCGCCGGTGCGGAAGAAGCCGTCGGGCGTCATCACATTGGCGGTCTCGTCGGCGCGGTTCCAGTAGCCGGCCATCACCTGCGGGCCGCGAATGCAGATTTCGCCGGGTTCGCCGAGCGGAACGTCGTGGCCGTCCGGCGAGCGGATCACGATCTCGGTCGACGGCACGGGATAGCCGATCGTGCCGGTGAAATTCTCGATGTCGAGCCGGTTCACGGACGCGATGGGCGAGGTCTCGGAGAGGCCGTAGCCCTCGATGATCGGCTTGCCGCTGATCTTTTTCCAGCGCTCCGCCACGGCGGCTTGCGTCGCCATGCCGCCCGACACGCAGACGGCGGCGCGCGAGAAGTCGATGTCCTCGACGCCCGACTGGTCGCACAGCACGTTGTACAGCGTGTTGACCAGTACGATGAGGCTGAACTTGTGCGACTTCAGCGTCGTCACCAGCGCCGGCAGATCGCGCGGATTGACCACCAGCACCTGCAGCGCGCCGATGCGGATCATGAACAGGCAACAGCAGGTCAGCGCCAGCACGTGATAGAGCGGCAGCGCGGTCAGCATCACATGATCGTCGCGCGCCGGCATCTGCGGTTCGAGCCAGGCTGCGGCCTGCGCCACGTTGGCGGCGACGTTGCGATGCAGCAGCGTTGCGCCTTTCGATACGCCCGTCGTGCCGCCCGTGTATTGCAGGAACGCGACGTCGTCGGGCTCAACTGCGGCGGGCGTGAAATGCCGCGCGGCCGCGCCAGACAGGAAGGCCGAGAATGAGGTCGCTCCGCGAATGCTGAACGGCTTCACCGAGCGTTTCACGTATTTCGACACGAGATTGATGATCGCGCCCTTGAGGCCGAGCATGTCGCCGGGCTTCACCACGATGGTGCGCTCCAGCGTCTTCAGGTCGGGCAGGGATTCGGCGACGGTGTGGGCGAAGTTCTCCAGCACGAACAGCACGCGCGCGCCGCTGTCGTTGAGCTGATGCGTCAGTTCGCGCGCCGTGTATTGCGGGTTGACGTTGACCACCACGTAGCCGGCGAGCAGCACGCCAAACACAGCAGGCTCGTAGGCCATCACGTTGGGCATCATCAGCGCGACGCGGTCGCCGCGCTTCAGATCGAGTCCCTGCAGGCCCGCCGCGATGCGCCGCGCGGTCGCGCCGAGGTCCGCATAAGTGATCTGCTTGCCGAAGCTTTCGAGCGCCGGACGCGCCGCATAGCGGGCGACGCAATCCTCGAAGATGGCCGTGACGGTCTTCGGCTCGCTCGCGCTGATTTCAGCCGGCACGCCCTTGGGATAATGGGCGAGCCAAGGCCTCTCGGCCGCTTGCACGGTGGTCACGGCGTTCTCCTGCCCGGGTCGATCTTTCCCGAACATGACATTGCGCGCGCGAAGCCGCAATGTTCAGTGGCGAACTATTCCTGAACCTTGAGATCCTTGAGCTTGGCGAACACCGAGGCGACATCGATCGGGTCCTCGGCCGGCTTGCGCGGCGCAGCGGCGGAGCCGAACACTTCTTCCTGCGTCGCGGGCGCCTTGGGGGCTGTGGTGATCTCTGCCGACACCAGCGTCTGGCCCGGATCGGACTGCGTCTGCGGCTTGTCCTTGTTGGCGCGGTTGACCTCCATGTCGAGGTCGATCTGCGAACACAGAGCCAGCGTCACCGGATCGAGGGGCGACAATTGCGCCGAGTTCCAGTGGGTGCGCTCGCGGATCGCCTGCAGGGTCGTCTTGGTCGTGCCGACGAGGCGCATGATCTGCGCGTCCTTCAGCTCGGGATGGTTGCGGACGAGCCAGAGGATCGCGTTCGGCCGGTCTTGACGGCGCGACAGCGGTGTGTAGCGCGGCCCGCGCTGCTTCTTGACCTCGGGCAGGCGCACCTTCGACACCGCCAGCGACAGGCGATGGTTCGGGTTCTTCTCCGCCTTGGCGATTTCCTCGCGAGTCAGCTGGCCCGAGGTGATCGGGTCGTGCCCCTTGATGCCGGCGGCGACTTCGCCATCCGCGATGCCCTTGACCTCAAGCGGGTGCAGTTTGCAGAAGTCGGCGATCTGGTCGAACGTGAGCGAGGTATTCTCCACGAGCCACACGGCGGTCGCCTTGGGCATCAGCGGGGCGTTGCTCATCGTAGTCTCCTGTTGCGTGGGCCGTTTCGTCGAGGCGCGCTTCGTCAGGCGCCGGCCCGGCCGAGGCATAGCCTCAATTCATCAAAATGACGGGAATGGCCTGAATATAGGCGTTCCGAAAAGGGAACGCAATCGGGAACCTGCCCGGCCGATCATATTGTCGAGAGGCGCAATTGGTCGCGTTGACGCTCCGGCAGGCGCATGAAATATACCTCCCATGAACTTTGGCTTTGCCGACGGAATGCGGAACGGTCGCGTGATCGCCACGATCGCGCTCGCCTATCTGCTTGTTCTCAAAGCCCTGTTCGCGCCGTTTCCGGCATCCTCCACGTCCCTGCCGGATTTCGTGATCTGCGTCGCGCACGACGCGGGCGGCGAGCCTGCGCCCGGCGGCGGCCATCCGGCCGATTCCTGTTGCGACGAAGGCTGCCTGCTGCGTCTGGCGTCGTTCGTCGCGCCGCTGCTTCTGGCGATCGCGGCGGCCTTTGCGGTCGTCCGCACGTCTGTTTCCCTAAATCTTCGCCCGCTGGCGCTGGCCGCGGGACCGCCGGGGCGCAAAGCCGCCCGGCCACAGGCGCCGCGCGCGCCTCCTGTCGCGTTCGCCTGATCCGCCGCATCGCCGGCCGGGCCTGATGCCCGCGCCCTGATGCGGCGTCCGCACGTCCCGTCCGCAGCGGGACGTCCAGCCGAACGCAAACAATTCAGGAGCGCACATGCGCAATCGTTTACCGAGCCGCAGCGAGCTTGTGCTCGCTGCCGGTCTCACGCTCGCCGCCGCGACCGCGCTGGCGGGCGACTTTACCAAGGGGCCGCTGACGGTGGCGACGCCGTGGATCCGCGCCACGCCGGCCGGCGCGCCGGTCGCGGGCGGCTATCTGACGCTGACCAACCGGGGGGCGGAGCCCGACCGGCTGATCGGCGGCAGCGTCGGTTTCGCCGGCAAGGTCGAAATTCACGAAATGGCCATGGCCAATGGCGTGATGACCATGCGGGCGCTGCCGAAGGGGCTGGAAATCGCCCCCGGCGCGTCGGTGGAGCTGAAGCCGGGCTCGTTTCACGTCATGTTCATGGATCTCAAGCGCCAGCTGAAACAGGGCGAGACGCTGGACGGCTCGCTCGTGTTCGAGAAGGCCGGCGCGGTCCCGGTGCAATTCTCGGTCGAGAGCATGGGCGCCCAATCGGCGCCTGCCCATGGCGCTACGCCCGCGCACGGCCACTGACGCCTCGGCGCGCGACGCGACGCCGCGCGTCTTTCCCATTCAACTTTTTTGGAACATCCCCATGAAACTCCGTTCTGCAATCCGCATGTTCGCCGCGCTCTCCGTCGCGGCTTCCTCTGTTCCGGCCTTCGCGCATGCGACGCTGGAAGTGAAACAGGTCGCCATCAAGTCCGGCTACAAGATGGTGCTGCGCGTGCCACATGGCTGCGACGGCCTGCCAACCCTGAAAGTCCGCGTCCGCATTCCGGAAGGCTATATCGGGGTGAAGCCGATGCCGAAGGCCGGCTGGACGCTGGAAACCGTGCGCGGCAAATACGCCAAGGAATACGACAACGAAAGCGGCAAGATTTCCGAAGGCGTGAAGGAAGTGACCTGGACCGGCAAGCTGCTGGCCGATCACTATGACGAATTCGTCGTCAACGGCTCCATCGCGGCCGGGCTGGAGCCGAATTCGACGCTGTATTTCCTCACCGTGCAGGAATGCGACAACGCCGCCGAACGCTGGATCGAAATTCCAAAGACGGCGGGCGAGCGGCTGAGGTTTCCGGCTCCGGGGCTGAAGCTTTTGCCGGCCGCCAACTGACCCGGCGCGCGCCGTGCGGCGTGGTCTGATCGCTTTGTTGCTCGCGCTGACCCAGATGGCGTTCGGCGCGACGCACGCATGGGCGCACGCCTCGCTGCTCGGCGCGCAACCGGCGGATGGGGCGGTCCTGTCCGGGCCGCCGGCGTCCGTTGAATTGCGGTTCAACGAGCCGGTGTCGCCGTTGGCTGTCACGCTGTTCGGGCCGGACGGCGGCGTGATCGGCGCGACCGCGTCATCGAAGGACGAAACCCTCGAGGTCCGCTTCGCGAGCCCGCCGCCGCGAGGTACCAGCGTATTGAGTTACCGGGTGATCTCCGCCGACGGTCATCCGGTCGGCGGCTCGCTGAGCTTTTCAGTGGGCGAGCCAAGCCGCAATGCGGCCGAAGGCCGTCCGCAGGGCGATGCGGCGGTTACGCTGCTGATCCGGCTGACGCGGATGGCGCTCTACGCGGCGCTGTTTCTGGCGGTGGGCGGGGCCTTTTTCCGTCGCTGGATCGAACGGCCGCGCCCTGCAAACGGGGCCGACCGGCTGGCGGGAGCGCTCGGCGTCGCCGGCGTGCCGCTGGCGCT
>CANJEY010000211.1 GCA_947472615.1 Beijerinckiaceae bacterium | reverse complement strand
TGCCAGCGGCCTTTTCAACAGATACGTCGGTCATCCTGCTCAGTCACCGTTGATCTTTGCGCGATCTGGACGGGGCCAGTTCAGGCTGGCCGAAGCAGAACCTGAAACCAGTGCGCCACCCGTCGGCCGCACGCCATGAAGCGCGCAACTTGCCCCACCGAGGCGGCGATTACAAGGAAACTGCGCAGTTTCGGCCAGGCGGACGAACTTGACCGCGGGCTATTTCGCCTCGGGGTTCATGTAGCCGCGCGTGCGCTCGATCACCGCAGGCGGCGTCGCGTAAAGCTGCGCCACGAGTTCGGCGAGCTTGCCGCCCGTCATCGGCCGCACATCCAGACGGATCTTGGCCATTTCTTCGAGGAACGCCTGATCCTTCATGGCGGCGTCGAACGCCGCCCGCACCGCCGCGACGCGGTCGGCCGGCACGCCCTCGGGCAGCATGATCGGGCGCATGTAGGTGAGCGGTCCATAAACGAGGCGGAACACCTGCCGGTCTTCCTCCGATTTCACCCATTGATAAGCGTTGGGAATGCCGGCGAGATCGGGGTTGTCAGTGAGGCCCGCCTGAAACGGGATCGAAATCTTGCCGCTTTTCCACTGGTCCCAGAGGTCGGTCTTGATCGTCGAGCCCGGCAGGCCGCACTGGCCGTCGACCTCGCCCTTTTCGGCCGCGAGGCGCACTTCCACCATGCCCGGATAGCCGGTGACGATCTTGAACTTGAAGCCGAGGATCGCCTGCAGCACGCGGCCCTCCATGGCCGAGCCGCCGGACGCGCCGGTGGCGCCCAGAATGAGCTCGCGTCCGCGCATGTCGTCGACCGACTTCACCTTCTCGCCCACGAAGGCGCAGGCGCTGGTTTCGCTCGTGACGCTGCCGACCCAGTTGAACTTGCGCGGATCAAACTTGGCCGCCGCCGGATCGAGCATCGGGGCTGTCGTACTCTGCGGATTCGACAGCGCCATCGTGGTTCCGTCGAACGGCCCGATGTTGGCGACGGTCGCGATGGCATTGAGTCCGCCCGCGCCGGGCGCATTCTGGATCACCATCGTCGGCTGGCCGGGCAGATGCGCCGCGATGTATTTGCCGGCGATCCGCGCATAGGTGTCGAACGTGCTGCCCGGCGGATAGCCCACCACGATGCGCACCACTTTGCCGGGATAGAATTTCTCCGGCGTTTCCTGCGCGTGGGCCGCGCTCAAGGTCATCAGCGCCGCAGCGGCATACATCGTGACTTTCATCGCAACCTCCCTGCCGGCGCGCTGTGCCTTCGCCGTCCTGCTTTCCTGCACGATCATGGATGCGGGCGCAACGATCAGACGTGCAATCCGCCGAAGCTGAACCCAAGGAAGATCAGGCCGACAATGATCACCAGCCAGTACGGGCTCGTCTTGGTGAAATAAAGCACGCCGCAGCAGATGACGGTCGTGGCCAGCGTGAACCACGTCATCGGGCCGGCTTCGATCACCGCCAGCGCGCCGGCGAAGACGAGGCCGATCGCCACCGGTGCAAGGCCACGCTCGAACGAGCGCTTGAGGCGCGAATCCGGATGTTTCTGCCACCACGACGCGACGGTCGAAACCACGATCGACGACGGAATATAGATCGCCAGCGTCGCCACGACGGCGCCGGTGAAACCCGCCACCTGATAACCGATCAGCGCCGCGATCAACGTGCTGGGACCGGGCGCGGCGCGCGAAATGCCGTAGACGTCGCTGAACTGCTGGCCGGTGAGCCAGCCCCAGACGCCGACGGTCTGATGCTGGATGTCCGCCACCACCGCCTGCCCGCCGCCGAACGACAGCAGCGACAGCGGCACAAAGACGAGGATGAGGCCAAGAAGACGGTTGTTATCGTCCATTCCTGGCCTCCTTGTCTGTGTACCAGGCCGCCGCGAAGCTCGCCGGAATGGCGACGATCACCACCGGCACCATCGGCCAGTGCAGGATGCCGACGACGAAGAACACGATCAAGAAGATCACCAGCGTCATGATGTTGCGATCGAGACGCGTCGCCATCTTGATGCCGGTGGCGATGGTGGCGGCGACGCCCGAAGCCGCCAGTCCGGCCAGCACCATGTGGGTGGCCGGAAAGCCGGTCAGTTCGCGATAAGCGAAACCCATGATCATGATGACAATGAAGGCCGGGATCACCATTCCGAGCACCGCGATCGTGGCTCCCACCGCGCCGCGCGCCCGCAGGCCGATGTAGAGCGCGAGGTTCACCGGATTCGCACCCGGCAGAACCTGCGCGATGGCGAAGCCGGCGAGAAAATCCTTCTCGCGCAGCCAGCGATGCCGCTCCACTGATTCGCGATGCATCATCGGGCGCGATGCGCCGCCGAACGACGTGACGCCGATCTTCAGGAACGCGATGAAGAGGTCAAGCAGGCTCGCACGTTCGAGCGTTTCCGCATCGTCCAGATTTTTCGTCTCTTCAGCCAAAAGCCTCTCCCACCGCTCGTGGACCGTCGCTTTTCCGTATGAGCGCCACATCCGGCAGGGTCAAGCGCAAGTCTGCCCTGCGCGCTGCGCGTCGCATCCGGCGCGCAAATATCGTAGGAATGTATCGAAGCGCCAAAGCAGTCGGGCGTGTGATTGCAATCGCCATCCTCATCCTGAAGGGCTCAGCATGGGCGGCCTCGAAGGACAAGGCTGGGGCTCCGCATTCGAGAGGTTCCCTCGTCCTTCGAGACGGCCGCAAGCGGCCTCCTCAGGATGAGGAACCCTCCGCCGACGCTGTGGCCAAGAGGGCAAAGCGTGGAAGCGACATCGCAATCGGAAGACTGGAAGCACTGGGCTTGGCGCGGCGCGCGGCGCGGCCTTGCCGGCCCCATGTGGTTCATGAGCCTCAGCTTCATCGGCACGGGCAGCATCGCGCATGACGCAGGCGTTCCGCTGGGGGCGACGCTGCTGTCGACGCCGCTGGTCTGGGCGGGGCCGGCGCAGGTGCTCTACTTCGGAGCGATCGCCGCCGGCGCGGCGCCGGCCGCCATCGCGGTTGCGTTGTCGCTATCGTCCGTGCGTCTGTTGCTGCTGTGCGTCTCGCTGCTGCCGATGTTGCGTGACCGCCGCATGAGCTTCCTGATGGTGTTCTACGTCAATCACAACATCGCCATCACCTCCTGGGCGGAGTCGATGCTGCGGCTGCCGGACATGAAGCGCGAAGCGCGGATTCCCTATTTCATGGGCTTCGTGCACGTGCTGATGTTCGGTTCGACGGTGGCGATCGGCGTCGGATGGGTTCTGTCGAGTCAGGTGCCGCCGTTGATCGGCGCGGCCATGCTGCTGGTGTCGCCACTGTACTTCTTCACAACCGTCGTCGGCAGCGCACGCAAGGCTATCGACTGGATCGCGATCGGGCTCGGACTCGCGTTTGCCCCCATCGCCCGCGCCTATGTGCCGGGCGGCTTCGACCTGCTGGTGCTCGGACTGTCGGCAGGCACCATCGCCTATGTGGCGAACCGCATGCTGCGGGCGCGCCGGGCGAGCGCCGCCACATGAGCTTCGACATTCTCGGCGAATCCTTCGCGCCTTACCTCATGCTGGTCGTGCTTGCATTTCTGCCGAGCGAGATCTGGCGCGTGCTGGCGATCTTCCTGTCGAAGGGTCTCGACGAAAATTCCGAAATCATCATCTGGGTGCGGGCTGTATCGACGGCGCTGCTGACGGGCGTCGTCGCCAGCATCGTGCTGGCACCATCGGGTTCGCTGGCGCTGGTGCCGCTGTGGGCGCGCGCCGGCTCGGTGCTGATGGGACTCACCGCCTACATGCTGACGCGGCGCTCGGTGCTGGCGTCGGTCGTGGTCGGCGAAATCTGCATCCTGTTCGCCGCGTGGAGCTACGGGCTCTGACGGATCATAGCGCCGCCCTGATCCTCGCCGCATTGGCGACGAGCACGTCGGGCTTTTCCATCGCGCCCGTATGAGGCTTCAACGAGGTCGCCTCCCAGCGCGGCAGGATGTGAAAGTGCAGATGAAACACGATCTGCCCGCCCGCCGTCTCGTTGAACTGCTGGATCGTCAGTCCGTCCGCCCCCATGCCTTTTTTCACCGCCGCAGCCACTTTCTGCACGCGCTGCATGTAGGGGCCGAGCGCATCGGCCGGCATGTCAAGCAGGCCGCGCGCCGGGACTTTCGGAATCACCAGCGTATGCCCTTCGGAGCGGGGCATAATGTCCATGAAGGCGAGCGCCACATCGTCCTCGAACACTTTGTGGCACGGCATTTCGCCGCGCAGGATCTTGGCGAAGATGTTGCTGGGGTCGTAGGCAGTCATCATTCCTCGCGCGTCGTCACTGGAAGTATTCGTTATAAACCTTCGTCCAGCCGGGCAGTCCAGCGTCGAGTTGCTCAGGCGTTAGATACAGCGCGCGAAACGTGGTCGGCCCCGGACGCAGGCCCGGATCGAGCGGCGGTTGATCGGGATCAACCGGCAATTCGCCCGAGTCGCGCATGATCTTCTGCCCCTCGGGCGAGACGATGAAATCGAAAAGCAGCTTGCCGGCGTTGGGATGCGGCGCGCCGCGCGGCAGCGACATCACCGACAGCACCGCAAGCGCCGGGTCCATGGCGATCCAGTTCACAGGCGCGCCGCGATTGCGGCTGATGATCGCCTGATTGTTGAAGATTTCGAGCCCGATCGAATATTCGCCCGCGATCACCAGATCGAGCACCTGACGCGCCGACACCTTGAGGCCGGTGACATTCTGCTTCGACAGTTTGGCGAAGAACTCGCGCGCCTTCTGCTCGCCGCGCTCCATCATCACGAGGCCCACGAACCCCTGCCCCGACGAGCTGGACGGCGTGACGTTCCACGCCAGCTTGCCCTTCCAGCGCGGATCGAGCAGATCGTCCCAGGCGCGCGGGCGGATCGTGGCGGGCACGAGTTCCTCGTTGTAACCAGGCGTCAGAACGAATTCGTTCGTCGCCATCCAGTAGCCTTCGGGGTCGATGTAGCGCGCGGGCAGCTTCACGTCCGGCAGCCATTTCTCGATCATGTTGTCACGCCGCAGGATGACGGTGGTGGATGTGCCGTCGATCAGATCGGTGAGAATTTTGCCGGCCTTCGCCTCGGTGGTGACGCGCAGCGCGATCTCGGCGGCGTTGGCGCGCACGTAATCGACCTTCACGCCGTATTTCTTCTGGAATGCGTCGACGGCCGGCCGCACGAACTGGTCGATGATCGCGGTCGTGTACCAGACCGCGACGCCTTCTTTTTTCGCCGCGTCGATCAGCGCCTGATCGGCGGCCTGCGCCGCTCCCATGCTGGCGAAAGCCGCCAGAAGTCCCGTCCAGATCGCCCGCATTCTTCCCTCCCATGGTCGTCCGGTTTTCCGGCATTCGACCGTTTCAACCTGTCGCCGTCAACTCACGGCTGTTCCTCGACTTCGACTTTCCGGAACGGCACGTGTCCGGCGTAGATTTCGATCGCCTCCGCGATCTGCTTGCGCTCCTGATCCAGATAGGACGCCACCGCGCGACGGAAGCCCTTGTCGGCGATGTCATGCGCCGAATAGGTTGTCACCGGCGCATAGCCGCGCGCCAGCTTATGTTCGCCCTGCGCGCCCGCTTCCACACGCGACAGGCCGCGCGAAAGAGCGAAGTCGATCGCCTGATAATAGCAGCATTCGAAATGCAGAAACGGATGCTCCTCGACCGCGCCCCAGTTGCGTCCGTAAAGCGCATCCGCGCCGATGAAGTTGATCGCGCCCGCGATGTAACGCCCCGCCCGCTTCGCCATGACGAGCAGGATGTCGCCCGCCATGGCCTCGCCGATCTGCGAATAGAATTTGCGCGTCAGATAGGGCTGGCCCCATTTGCGCGAACCGGTGTCCATGTAGAACGCGTAGAACGCATCCCAGTGAAGCTCCTTGATGTCAGCGCCCGTCAGCGCCTCGATCGTGATGCCGTTGGACAGCGCCTCGGCGCGCTCCTTGCGGATGTTCTTGCGCTTGCGCGAGGCCAGATCGGCGAGGAAATCGTCGAAGGTCGCGTAGCCCTTGTTGAAGAAATGGAACTGCTTGCCGGTGCGCTGCAGGAAACCGGCCTCGCCCAGCGAATCCCATTCCTCCTTGCGGCTGAATGTGATGTGGATCGACGATGCGCCCACCTTGTCGCGCAGCGCGCGCAGGCCGGCGATCAACGCCTTTTCGGCCGTATCGGCGCGCTCCGAGGGCGCGACCAGAAGTCGCCGCCCCTGCGCGGGCGTGAAAGGAACCGACACCTGAATCTTCGGGTAGTATTGACCGCCCGCACGTTCGTAAGCGTCGGCCCACGCGTGATCGAACACGTATTCACCCATGGAATGGGACTTCACATAGGCGGGCGCTGCGGCGAGCAGCATGCCGTCGTCCTCGACCAGCACATGCGCCGGAGCCCAACCGGCCCGCGACGTGGCTGAGCCCGACGTCTCCATCACGTTGAGAAACGCATGGGCGACGAATGGATTGAATCGCTCCTTCTGCGGATCGCAATCGTCGAACGGCGTCGCGGGCGCATTGAGATGTGGATTGGCGCAGGCGTTCCACTGGTCGGCGTCGATCTCCGCCATGGAGCGGGCGATGCGGACCTTGAGATTGTCAGACGACATGCGGCGGGAATCCTGCGAGCCATGCCAATGTAGCGCTGCAGCGCGGCGCGGCAACCCGAAGCTTCACGGCCAGCCCGCGCCTCTCCTCACTGGCGGGTGCGACCGCCGATGTACCGAGCGAGGCGCGTCGGCAACGCATTGGCGTCGTCAGCCCATGCGTGCAGATCGGCGGAGCCCGCTTCCGCCCCACTGGCGAAGTCGCCGCCAGACTGCTGGTCGATCGCCTGCCCGAAAATGTCCATGCCGCGCGCCTCGTCGCCGACGAGTTTACCGAAGCCATTGCTCATCATGCGCGCGCCCTCGGTGTACTGATCGAGATTGGCGTATTGCGCCATGGCGTCCAACAGACCGAAGCAATAGCCGAACACCCACGGATCGTCCGTCACCTGCGAGGGCTCGAAAGAGGCGGCCTCGAACTGTACGCCCGCCAGCGACGAGCCGATGCGCGCGAGGGTTTCAAGGCGGTCGAGGGAGTCGTTCATTTGCCCACCGCTTCAGTCTTACTTCGGCGATAAGCCTGCATAAAGAGGTTGAAATAAAAGTCGAGCCTCAAATTGCAATCGCTAATCACCTTCTCAAAAAGCACTCTGATGTCGCGTCGATAGTTTCGAGCGAGCGATGCCGAAAAGGTCTTGGACGAAAGGCTGCTTCTTTCAATGGATAACATTAGAGCGATCATATCTGCGTGTTCCAATTCCGCAACGAGTTTCATTTTCGCTCCTTGCCCCTTTTCGCAATAGGCACGGTGCCTCCAAAATTCATTCATCCGCCCAGTAAATTTTCGTCGATCCGAAGCCAGAGTGGCAATTTCCTCTTTTTCCATGAATGGTTTTGACTTCTTTTCAAAATTCTCCATTCTACAGATAAGGCCATAGACTTCCGATGAAAACTCCCCCAGTAGCACGCTCATTTTTCGCATGGGAGTTTCAAATCTAGAGCGGAATCCGATCACTCTGGATCATATCCTGCGGCGGTGAAGTAGTTTCTGCATTCGTCTGGCGTGACGAGCTGGATGAGGCCTCCGATTTTCGTCCATAGGCCTTCGAGTGTTCGTTCGGCGGCTTTTCGAAGGAGAGCTTTG
>CANJEY010000210.1 GCA_947472615.1 Beijerinckiaceae bacterium | reverse complement strand
TCGACGCGTCCATCGCGCCATCGGCTTTGCCTGCCCCGACCAGCGTGTGCATTTCGTCGATGAACAGGATGACGCCACCCTCAGCGGACGTGACCTCGTTCAGCACGGCCTTCAACCGCTCCTCGAATTCGCCGCGATATTTCGCGCCCGCAATCAATGAGCCCATGTCGAGCGCCAGAAGCTTCTTGTCCTTGAGACTTTCGGGCACGTCGCCGTTGACAATGCGCAGCGCCAGACCTTCGACGATTGCGGTCTTGCCGACGCCCGGTTCGCCGATCAGCACAGGATTGTTTTTCGTGCGCCGCGACAGAACCTGAATTGTGCGGCGAATTTCCTCATCGCGGCCGATCACCGGATCGAGCTTGCCGTTCCGCGCAGCTTCGGTGAGGTCGCGCGCATACTTTTTCAGCGCATCGTAGGCGTTTTCGGCCGTGGCATTGTCGGCGGTGCGGCCCTTGCGCAAATCCTCGATCGCCGCGTTGAGAGTTTGCGCGGTGACGCCAGCGTTCGCGAGAATCTTGCCCGACTCGGAGCTCTTCTCCATCGCAAGCGCCAGCAAGAGGCGTTCGACCGTTACGAACGAATCGCCGGCCTTCTGGGCGATTTTCTCGGCGTTGTCGAAAATACGCGCGGTGGTGGGCGCAAGATAAAGCTGGCCCGCGCCGGCGCCCTGCACCTTCGGCAGTTTCGACAGGGCGATTTCAGTCTGGATCAGCGCTTCGCGCGATCGCCCGCCAGCCTTGTCGATCAGGCCTGACGCAAGCCCTTCCTCATCGTCGAGCAGAACTTTCAGTACATGCTCGGGCGTAAACTGCTGATGGCCCTCGCGCAGCGCGAGGGATTGCGCGGACTGAACGAAACCCCGCGCGCGTTCGGTGTACTTTTCGAGATTCATTGACCCCTCCTGACAGCCCGATGCCCCAAGTGGCGACAACAGGCTCGGTGTGATTCGGTCCCTGACGGCGACCTCAGCGCTTATGTAGGTGCGGCGTCGCAGGTGCAAAAGAGGTAACAGTCAGTTCCTGAAGGATTTGACTCAGGTCAACCTTTTCGGCGCACGCATTCCGGAGCAGCAAATGGAGACCACCCGCATCACCGCTCTTTACCGCTATCCGGTGAAGGGCCTGTCGCCCGAATCGGTGGACCGCGCAGCTCTCGTCGCCGGCGGCCATTTCCCGCATGACCGTCTCTACGCCGTCGAAAATGGACCCTCGGGCTTCGATCCCGACAAGCCGGCGTTTCAGCCCAAGACGCGTTTCCTGATGCTGATGAAGAACGAGCGATTGGCGCGGCTGCGGACAACCTATTCGGAGCTGACTGGGCAGCTCGACGTGAAACTCGATGACGCGGTCGTCTTGAGGCCCAACCTCGGAACGCCGGAGGGCCGCAACCAGCTCGAAGCCTTTCTGGCAGATTACTGCAAGGCCGACCTGAAAGGTCCGCCGCGTGTACTCAAAGCTCCGGGACATTTCCGGTTCACCGATTCGGCCCGGTCGGGCTTCGTGTCCTTGCTGAATCTCGCCAGCGTCGACGATCTTGCCGTCCGCCTCGGCAAGCCGCTCGATCCGCTGCGGTTTCGCGCCAACATCCATCTCGAAGGACTTGCGCCCTGGCGTGAAATGGATCTGGTGGGCAAAACCCTCGCTGCTGGCCCGGTGCGGCTGAAGGTGCTGAAACCGATCGTGCGCTGTCCGGCGACAGGCGTCGATCCCGCCACGGGCGAGCGCGACATCGATGTCGTCGAAGCGCTACGAGCCGGCTATGGACATACGAATTGCGGCATCTACACAAAAGTTATCGCCGGCGGCGAAATCGCGGCCGGCGATAAATTCGTCATCGAAAGCTGAGGCGACGCCAGCCTATTCGGCCACCGGAACATCGCCGGCCGACGTTTCGGCGGCGCGGCCCTCATCGCCGCCTTCGACCGCGTTGCGCGGACGACGCCTGCGGTTCCGCAGATGGAAGCGACCGGGCTCGGCCCCTTCTTCCTGACGGGGCGCAGCGGCGGTCTCGATCATCGGCTGCTCGGAAACCTCGGGCGGCGCGACGCGCACGGGCGCGGTGATGAACGACGGCAATCCCGGAGGCGCAGCGTCGATTTCTGGCTGCGGAGCGGGAATTGGCGCAGGCCGCGGTTCCGGCCGCGCATCGAAGCGCGGTTGCTGGTCGTTTCGGAAATCGCGCTGGTTGCGCTGCTGATCGCGTGGACCGCGATTCTGGCCGTTGCGCTGGTTGCGATCCTGAAACTGCTGGCGGTCCTGACGCGGGCCGCGATCCTGATAGGGACGGTCCTGCTGTGGCCGCTCGTTGTTGTTGTATTGCGGACGCTCACCGTAAGGCTGTTGCGCCTGATGCGGCGGCTGGGCCTGCTGCGGATAGGGCGGCTGCTGTGGATTGAACGCCGGCTGCATCCGCTCCAGCGGCGAGGCGAACCGGTCCGGCATGCCGCCGTCGTCGTCGTCCTCGATCTCATCGGGCTCGGGATCACCGGGCTGGCGAACATAACCGACCTGCGCCTGCTGCTGCGCCTGCTGGGCGGCCGCAATCAGACGGAAGTAATGTTCGGCGTGCTGCAGATAGCTTTCCGCCATCACGGGGTCGCCGGACGACTGGGCGTCGCGCGCGAGCTGCAGGTATTTTTCCGCCACATGGTGGGCGGTGCCCCTGATCTTGACGTCCGGACCGTTGGATTCGTAGGTGCGCGTGAGTGGATTGGGGCCTTTGCGGTTATTCCGGCCACGCATCCGCTTGTTCTGACCAGGTCTCATAAACGATCCTTAGCTTCGCTTTACGCCGAAGAGCGAATTCATCGCGCCCACACGGGCGGGAGATGCGACTTCGGACGATCGCTTTGGCGTCGACGGGGAACGAACGTTAATCTGGCTCTCCGGCCGACAGTATTCGGGTTCGACGGTTATCGTCGCACCCACCTTCCAACCGGGCAGTCAACCTCGGCCGGACATTGGGATCAATTGCCTGCAAATGCGCGGATCAGTCGTTTCCACCCCTGGGCGTCAGTTTCCGAAACCGGCCACCTCGCCGTTGGCAATTGAGCGAAATCTCAAGGGGGCAAACCTTCGCGTCACGCGCGTCAAGGCATCACTTGGAGCCAACTTAGTCGGATTCTACTGAATCGCCAAGTGGCGCCTGGAAGGAAATTGCTGAACTCGTCCTTTTTCAGTCAGAAACCGAAGCAATGGCGCGGCAGCCGACAATGCGAGGATGGCCGCCGAGATCCTTCCAGACGCCGCCTGGCCGAAGACCCGCCCCGGCGAGGAGCGCCAATACCCGTTCGGTCTGATCGAAACCGGTTTCGAAAAGCCCCCACCCATCCGGTTCGAGCAGGCCGTTCAGCCGCGCCGAGATGGTCCGGTAGGCGGCGAGCCCATCAGGGCCCCCATCGAGCGCCAACATTGGATCGTACAGCCGCACGTCGGGATCGAGACCGGCAATGAGGCCGCTCTCGATGTAGGGCGGATTGGACACGACAAGATCGAAGCGGCCGGGTAAGGGAACGTCCCAGCCGCCTTCAACGACGGCGCTGCGCTCTACCAATCCGCACGCCGCCAGATTGCGACGGGCGACCCCACAGGCGGCGGCAGATAAGTCCACCCCGACGCCTGTCGCAGCCTGAAACTCCGTCAGCAAGGCCGCCAGAATGGCTCCCGATCCAATTCCGAGGTCGAGAATTCGGAGGGGATCGCGTCGACGCGCGTCCAGTTCCGTCACGGCGACTTCGATGATCAGCTCGGTGTCCGGCCGTGGGTCCAGAACATCCGGCGAGATTTCGAGGTCGAGCGACCAAAATCCGCGCCGCCCGAGAATCCGCGAAACCGGTTCTTGCGCCTCGCGTCGCGCCACATGGGCCTCGACCGTGTTCGCCGCTTCGCCAAGTCTGCGATCCGGATCGGCCATCGCCGCCAGCCGACCAACGCCGGTCGCGGCGCACACGAGCAAACGCGCCTCATGCGACGGATCGTCCGCCATCGCCCGGAGCCGGTCGGCGGCGAGTTTGATCGCCGCCCCGATGCTCATGTCCGGGCGAAATTCGGCTTTCATCCGGCTGCAGCCTGAAGCACTCTCGTCAGACGCGCCGAGAAGGCGCCGACATCGGCCAATTTCTCGCCGTCCATCAGCCGCGCTTCATCGTGAATGAGCCAGGCGGCGTCCTCAATGAGCGTCTTCGATTCGCCGCCGCGCAAGCGAGCCGCGAGCGCTGTGACCAGCGGATGGGTCGGATTGATTTCCAGCACCGGCTTCGCCTCGGCCGGCAATTGACCATGCTGGGCGAGAATTTGTGCTAGCCGCCGATCCGGTCCCTTATCAGAAGCGACAAGGCAGGCGGCGCTCGACGACAGCCGGTCGGAAGGCCGCGCATCCTCGATCGCCTCGCCGATGGTCTGCTTGATGAAGGCGATCAGCGTCGCAACCTCGGCGCTGGGGGCCTCCGACGACGGCGCTTCCTTGCCATCGGCCATCGGAATCAGCTTGATGTCGGCCGCGCCCTGCGTCACCGACCTGAACGGCTTGCCGTCATAACCCACCGCCGTCGACACCCAGAAGGCGTCCACCGGATCGGCCAGCAGCAGAACCTCGACGCCCCGTGCCCGGAAGCCTTCCAGTTGCGGACTGATCGCGAGATTCTTGGCGTCCTCGCCGGTCAGATAATAAATCGCAGTCTGGTTCGGCCGCAGGTCGGCGACGTATTGAGCCAGCGAACGGCCCCCGTCCGGATGCGTGGAGGTGACGAACCGCCCGATCTTGAAAAGCTGGTCGCGACGTTCGGGATCTTCGTAAAGTCCTTCTTTCAGGACCGGACCAAAGTTTTCCCAAATCTTCGCAAAGCCCTCGGGATCGGAATCGGCCGTCTTCCCCAGTTCCTGCACGAGACGATTGACGATCGCCTTGCGGATCGCGCCGAAAACCGGACTGTTCTGAATCATCTCGCGCGAGACGTTCAACGGCAGATCGGCCGAGTCGACGAGAACGCGGAAGAATCGCAGCCAGCCCGGCAACAGGTCGCTGTCCGCCGTGATCAGAACGCTCCGCACGTAGAGCTTGGTGCGCCCCTTGCGCGCGGGATCGAACAGATCCATCGGCCGCGAGCCCGGCACGAACGCCAGCACCGTATATTCGTAGCGACCCTCGGCCTTCCAGTGCACCGTCATCGCCGGTTCGTCGAACTGCCCGGCGAAGCCGCGATAGAATTCCTTGTAGTCGTTTTCGGAAATGTCGCCGCGCGACTTCAGCCAGATCGCGGAGCCCTCGACGATGCGACGCGGTTCGGCTGCATCGTCGTCCTTGAGCTCAACCGGCACCGACACGGCGCCGGAGTGTTCCTTGACGATCGACTGCAGCCGCCAGGATTCCAGATAATCCTGCGATTGCTCGTTCATGTGCAGGACGACACGGGTTCCGCGCGCCGGCGCACTGTCGAGATCGAGCGGCGCGATCGTGTAGGAGCCCTTGCCGTCCGACGACCAGTTCCAAGCTTCGTTCTCGCCGGCGCGCCGCGTCTGAACGTCGACCCGATCGGCCACCATGAAGGCGGAATAGAACCCGATGCCGAATTGACCGATCAGCTTGGCGGCCGATCCGCCGCCACCGTCGATTTCGCGGTCTTCCACCGCGTCGGCGGCTGGCGACATTTTTTCGAGGAAGGCGCGCGTCCCCGAATTTGCGATCGTGCCCAGCGCCTGCACGAGATCGTCGCGGCTCATGCCGATGCCGTTGTCCTCGATCGTCAGGGTCTTGCCCGGCTTATCGATGGAAATGCGAATGGCAGGCGCCGCGCCGTCGGACATCAGATCCGCATTGGAAACCGCCTCGTATCGAAGCTTTTCGCAGGCGTCGGCCGCGTTCGAAATCAGTTCCCGCAGGAAGATGTCGCGGTCCGAATAGATCGAGTGAACCATCAGGTGGAGAAGGCGGGCGACATCCGCCTGAAACGCGTGCGTATCTGTTCCGCTGCTCACGGTCGGCCTCTCAGTTTAGATAGGATGGCCGCACGCCCCAGATCGTCCGGCCGAGGCTGATATCGCCGCAAGGAGCTTGAAGTTCAAGCCCCGAACCCGTGCTCGGGCGAGAACAAAAAAGGGCCGGCGAAGCAATCGCTTCAGCCGGCCCGTTGCTCGGTTCCTTGCGGAGAGACCCGGTCTACTAGCTATCCGGGGGGCTGGGGGGCTGACGAAATCCAGAGAGCCTTCCAACCAGGTCAACGATGCAACTGATGCACATTCGCCTCTGATCGGGGCGCGAATTCGATTGGAACGGGGCGAAAGTGTGAATTCGTCACCGAAAGGTCCAGCGAAGCTTTGAGTTTTTGGGCCCACTTGTCGAATGCGCCTGAATCAACCACGATAGGCCGCAGGAGGCGGCATGCCCGAGAGCGACACCAGCGACAGCAAGACGGAAACCAAGGTCGCCTATCTGGGCGTCCACCGGCAAGCCCGCCAACAGCCGCCGCCAGGGACCGCCTTGCAGCCCTCATCGAAACCCGCTCTGCCCCAGACGGTGAGTTTCGATCGCCGCGAGTTACAACAGATTCTCGGAATTTATGGCCGCATGGTCGCGGCCGGCGAGTGGCGTGACTACGCTATCGACTTTTTGCCGCACAAGGCGGTCTTCTCGATTTTCCGGCGCACGTCGGAAGTTCCGCTGTACCGGGTCGAAAAGGATCCCAAGCTCGCGCGCAAGCAGGGCGCGTATTCGGTGATCGCCGCCACGGGCCTGATCCTGAAACGCGGCCACGACCTTGAAAAGGTGCTGTCGGTCTTCGACAAGCCGCTCCGGCTGGTCACCGGCTGAAATAAAAAAGGCCCCGCTCGTGCGGGGCCTTCTCGTTGGTTCTCCAAACCGTCAGTTGTTGCGGTTGCCCGTCAACTGGATCAGCGACGTGAAGATGTTGATAAAGTCGAGATACAGCATCAGCGCGCCGTTCACCGACTTCTTCGTCGCGACCTCATAGTCGTCGCTGGCGTAGTACATCTCCTTGATCGACTGCGTATCCCACGCCGTCAGGCCCGCGAAGATCAGGACCGACAGGCACGACAGGGCGAACTGGAAGCCCGAGCTCTGCAGGAACAGGTTGACGATGCTGGCGATCACCAGACCGATCAAACCCATGACCAGGAACGAGCCGAAGGCCGACAGGTCCCGACGCGTCGTGTAGCCATAAAGGCTGAGAGCGCCGAACGAAGCCGACGTGATGAAGAAAGCGCGAGCCACCGAAGCGCCGGTGTAAACCAGCAGGATCGACGACAGCGACAGCCCCATCACGGCCGAGAACGCGAAGAACATCGTCCGGGCGGACGACGCCGCCATGCGGTCGATCCGCATGGAGAAGAAGAACACGAAGGCCAGCGGCGCGAACATGATCACCCACTTCAGCGGGCTGCCATAGATGGCGGCGCCGAAGCTGGTCAGACCCATATTTCCGAGGCGCGCGACGACGCGCGACGGATCGTTCGTCAAAGCCAGCATGTTGGTGCCGAGCGCCGCCAGACCCGTGATGGCGAGACCCAGAACCATGTTGTTGTAAACGCCGAGCATATATGCGCGCAGGCCCTGGTCGATCTCGGCTGTACCGGCCCGGGCTACGCCAGTGCCCCAACGGGCGGTAGCGTTGCGGTCGAAGTCGGACATCTTTTCCCTCTCGTTTCCCTCTGGAGCCTCGGCTCCGAAACCAGGGCCCGGAATGGGCCAATACTGGCCCATAGAATA
>CANJEY010000209.1 GCA_947472615.1 Beijerinckiaceae bacterium | reverse complement strand
TACCTGTCGCCGCCATTTTTGACCGCGATCTCGTTCGTCAGCCTGTTCGGGCCGAATTCCGGCATCGTCAACGTGCTGATGCGGGATGTGGCGGGCCTGCCGTCGCTGACGTTCAACATCTTCAGCATGAGCGGACTGGTGCTGGTGACGACCCTACACACGTTCCCGTTCGTCTATCTGCTGGCGTCGAGTGCGCTGGCGTCTGTGGACGCGTCCTATGAGGAAGCCGCGCAGATCCTCGGCGCCGGCAAAATGCGGACTGCACTGTCCGTCACCCTGCCGCTGGTGGCGCCTGCCGTGCTGTCGGGCATGCTGCTGGCCTTCGTCAACGCCATCGCGCTGTTTGGATCGCAGGCGATCATCGGCCTGCCGGCGCGCATCTTCACCCTGCCAACGCGCATCTATTCGCTGTTCAACTTTCCGCCGGAATACGGTCTCGCCTCGGCGCTGTCGCTGGTTTTCGTGGCGATCACGATGGCGGCGCTGTACTTCCAACGTCGGTTTCTGGCGAAGCGCTCCTATGTGACGCTGGGCGGCAAGGGCTCGCGCCCGCAATTGATCGACCTCGGCCCGTGGCGCTGGGCGGTGCTGGCCTTCTGCGCGCTGATCGCCGTCATCGCCATCGTCGGCCCCTACAGCGCGCTGATCGCGCTGTCGTTTTCGAAATCATGGGGCCTCGACTTCTGGCGCAACCTGACGACGGACAATTACCGCTTCATCCTGTTCGAATATGACGTGACGCGCCGGGCCATCATGAACTCGCTCTATCTGGCGACGGTCGCGGCGACGATCGCGGTGCTGATCGGCACGGTCATCAGCTGGATTGACATCCGCACCACGATCCCGGGCCGCAAGGCGCTCGACTATGCGGCTTTGCTGCCGCTCGGCCTGCCCGGCATCGTGATGGCGGTCGCGCTGATACAGTTCTGGCTGGCGATGCCGCTGGCGCTCTATGGCACGCTGACGATCCTGCTCCTCGCCTATGTGGGCCGGTATGTGCCGCTGGCGGTACGCTCCGCCAATTCGTCGCTGCGGCAGGTCGATGGATCGCTGGAGGAATGCGCCCGCAGCCTCGGAGCGTCGTGGCTCTACACGATGAAAGAGATCACCCTGCCTCTGATCCGCCCCGGCCTGTTCGCCGGATGGCTGCTCGTGTTCGTGCCGGTGATTCAGGAGCTCAGCGCCTCGATTCTGCTGTTCAGTTCGAGCTCGATGACTCTGGCGGTGGCGGTCTACAATCTCTACGAAACCGGCCAGACCGAGAATGTTGCGGCGCTCGCGATTGTCAACATGATCATCATCAGCATCGCCATGCTGCTGGCGAACTGGTTCAGCAAGAAGGCCGCCGGCGGAGCCGAACAGGCGCAATTGGGGGGCACAGCCTGATGGCCGGGATCAGTCTACGGAACATCTCCAAATCCTACGGCGGCAAGGCTGGGATGCCGGCCGTCGCCAACATGAACATCGAGGCCCCGTCGAACTGTTTTCTGACGCTGCTCGGGCCGAGCGGCTGCGGCAAGACCACGACGCTGCGGCTGATCGCCGGCTTTCTCGAACCCGACAGCGGCGAAATCCGCGTCGGCGACCGCGTCGTGTCAGCCAAGGGCAAGGTCGTGCCGCCGGAGCGGCGCGGCATGGGCATGGTGTTCCAGAATTATGCGATCTGGCCGCACAAGACCGTATTCGAGAATGTCGCGTTCGGGCTGAAGCTGCGCGGCGCATCGAACGATGAAACGAAGACGCGCGTCGCCGAGGCGCTGGATATGGTGCATCTGGGCGGTCTCGCCGAACGCTATCCGAACCAGTTGAGCGGCGGGCAGCAGCAGCGCGTGGCGCTGGCTCGCAGCCTCGTGGTGCGGCCCGACATTCTTCTGCTCGACGAACCGTTGAGCAACCTCGACGCCAAGCTGCGCGAGCGCATGCGCAGCGAACTGAAGCAATTGCAGCGCCGCACCGGCATCACCTTCGTGTACGTGACGCACGATCAGGCCGAAGCGCTGGCCCTGTCCGACCAGATCGCCGTGATTCACGACGGCGCGCTGCAGCAGCTCGGCAGTCCTCTGGAGGTCTACACGAAGCCCGCCAAGCGCTTCGTGGCCGACTTCATGGGTCTGGTGAACATCGTGCCAGGCGAGTTGACGCCGACGGGCGCGTTCTCCTGCGCCGATTTCGACCTCCCTGCGCCGTCGACGGCGCATATCACCGGCAAGGCTGTCGAACTCGCGGTGCGGCCCGAGAATGTCGCGATGGCGTCTGCGGGCGCGGGCGGAACCGCGAACGGCAAGGTGGTCGAGCGCGTGTTTCTGGGCAATCTGTGCGAGTATCAAATTCTGCTTGCGTCAGGCCGCACGCTGCGGGCACAGACGCACCCCACGCAGCTTTTCGACGCCGACGAAAACGTCAGCATAACCATACGGCCGGACCTGTGCTCGATCTTCGATGCGCAACCCGGCAAAACATCCTAGGCTCGCCAGAGCCGCCATTCAGCCACGCCGGAAGGACACCATGGCCGACAGCATCAAGAGCGAAGAACACTGGACCAAGAAGGGCGATATCGACCTCTTCATGTGGGAAAAATACGCCGGTGCGCCCGACAACAAGAAGGGCACGGTTCTGTTCGTCCACGGCTCCTCGATGGCCTCGCAGCCGACGTTCGACCTCACGGTTCCGGGCCGTCCGGATTCGTCGGTGATGGAATGGTTCGCGGCGCGCGGCTACGACACTTGGTGTTGCGACATGGAGGGCTACGGCCTCTCCAGCAAGCATCGCGACATCAATTGCGACATTGCCAACGGCGCGGACGATCTCTCGGCTGTCTCCGAATATATTCTGAAGAAGCGCAATTGCGGCCCGCTGCTGGTGTACGGGATTTCGTCGGGCGCGCTGCGCGCCGCGGCGCTGGCCGAACGGCATCCCGAGCGCGTCAAGCGTCTGGCGCTCGACGCTTTCGTGTGGACGGGCGACGGCAGCCCCACACTCGCCGAACGCAAGAAGAAGCTGCCCGACTTCATCGCCCGCAATCGCCGCCCCATCGACCGCGCCTTCGTGCAGTCGATCTTCGACCGCGACCATCCGGGCACGGCGGACGACGCCACGATCGAGGCCTTCGCGAAGGCGATCCTGTCGCTCGACGATTCCATGCCGACCGGCACCTATGTCGACATGTGCTCGAAGCTACCGATCACCGATCCGCTCAAACTCACCATGCCGACCGTCGTCATGCGCGGCGAATATGACGGCATCGCGAGCTTCGACGACCTGATCGAATTCTTCAAGAAGCTGCCGAACGCAGACAAGCAGTTCATCGTGATGGCCGGCATTTCGCACGCGTCTTTCCAGCAGAAGAACTACAAGCTCGTCTACGAAATCCTGCTGAACTTCTTCGCCCAGCAGGATCCGGTTTATCGGGGCGAACAGCACTAGAGATTGGAGCGATCCGCGGGCCGCCTCGTGCTTCGAGACGGCCCATCGGGCCTCCTCAGCATGAGGGCTAATGTTGTTTAGCGACATCACTCAAGACGCGGAATCTTGAAAACCTCATCCCGAGGAGCGCCAAACGCGCGTCTCGAGGGGCGAGGTTTTCACTTTTGCGTTCTGGGCAACCAATACGACGGCGAACGGGCCGTTCCAGGACTTCGCAATAAGGGAGGACGCATCATGCGCATCGCAAGCGGAAAGCTCACCCGTCGCGCCTTCACGGCGCTCGCCGTCGCCACGACATTCGGCAGCGCGGCCAGCGCGCAGACCGCCGACAAGGTCGACGTCGCCGCCGCCAAGAAGGAAGGCAAGGTCGTCTGGTATACGTCGACGCCGATGAATCAGGCTTCCGCCATCGCCAAGGCGTTCGAGGCCGAAACCAGCGTGAAGGTGGAATTGTTTCGCTCCGGCGGCTCGGCCGTGCTTAGCCGCTTCCTGCAGGAGACGACCGCCGGCCGCATCGCGGTCGACGTGCTGACGACCTCCGATCCCGCCGCCTATGCGTCCATGGCCCGCAAAGGCACGTTCGTGCCGTTCCGGCCGACGAATTTCGACAAGCTGCCGAAGGATGCGCAATCGCCCGACGGAACCTATTTCGCCCAGCGCCTCAACATCATGACAATCTACCTGCGCACCGACAAGGTCGCGGCGGCCGACATGCCGAAGACGTGGGCCGATCTGCTGAACCCCAAATACAACGGCAAGATGGTGATGACCGATCCATCGTTCACCTCGCTGCAATTGTCGGTCGTCGGCATGATGTCGAAGAACGTCGGTTGGGGCTTCTACGAGAAGCTGCACGACAACAAGGTGATGATCGTGCAGGGCAACGAGCAGGTATCCGACATGATCAAGCGCGCCGAGCGCGTGATCGCAGTGGGCGCGCTCGACTCCTACGCCGCCGAGGACCGCAAGAGCGGCCACCAGATAACCACGATCTTCCCGAGCGACGGCACGTTCCTGATCCCGTCGCCAACGGCCGTGATCAAGGGCTCGCCGAATCCGAACGCCGCCAAGCTGCTGGCGGAATTCATGCTCGGGGACACGGCGCAGAAGCTGTTCCCGGCAGCGGGCGGCTACGCGGCGCGCATCGACATGCCGGCGCCCGAGAACAGCCCCGCCCTGAAGGACATCAAATCGCTGCCGGTCGATTATGATTACATCGAAAAGGAAACGGCCCGCATCAAGCGCCGCTTCAACGAGGTGTTCCAGTGATCAGAACCCCATCCGCCGAACGGTGACGCCGATCGCGATGGCGATGCAGAGCGGCACCAGCGGATTGGTGCGCAGCACCGAGATGTAAATCCCCACACCGGCCGCCAGCGCGACGCCGAGCCAGTCGTCGATCGCTGCGCGCCCGGTGACAAGCGCGCTAGCGAGAATCAGGCCGACCACCACGGGCGGCAGGCTCTGACGCAGGATCGCATAGTAGGACGCGCGCGACAGCGCCTGCTCGGCGCGGCCCGCCGCCAGCGCCATGGCGCTCGTCGGCAGCACGGTGGCGAGCGTGGCCACCAGCATGCCCGCGCCGCCCGCCACGCGCCAGCCGATCAGGCTCATCAGCAACACGTTGGGGCCGGGCGCCATCTGGGCCAGCGCGAAGGCGGCGGCGAACTCGCCGTCCGTCATCCAACCGTGCACATTCACGGCCTGCCGGTGAATTTCCGGGAACATGGAGGCGAGGCCGCCGACGGAAACGATCGCAGTTGTGGCGAAGGTCGACGCCAGCGCGAACAGGACGCTGACGTTCACCGGCGTTTGCTCCAGATGGTGATGAGGACCGCGATGGGCGCGACGACCGCGACCGTGCCAAACAGAGGCGTCTGCAAAAAGCCGATCAACGCGAAGGTGACCAGCGCCATGCCGAGCGCGATCGGTGAGTGCATGACGGGCTGCAACAGTTTGTAGGCGGTGCCGAACATCAGCCCCACAGCGCCGGCTGCGGCCGCCGCCGTGGCGGCGCGAACATCCGGCAGATGCGCGTATTGGTCATAGATCGCTGTCAGTCCGATCAGGATCAGCACCGGCATCAGCATCAGTCCGCTGAGGCCGATCACCGCGCCGGCGATGCCCTGATAGCGGTCGGACACGATGGTGGTCATGTTGATCAGATTGGCGCCGGGCACGACCTGGCTCAGCGCGATCACCGAGGCGTATTCCTCTGCCGTGAGCCATTTCCGCTTCTCGACAACGACATAATAGGACGAGGCCGCAATTCCGCCGACGCCGAACATGCCGACCATCACGAAGCCGCTGAACAGATCCCATTTGGTAACAGGGGTCGTTCTCGAAAAAGGTGTTGGAACGCCCGCTGTCTGCACCAAAGCTCCTGATAGATCCGCTCGCCTCGACTCGGCGAGGGTGGCCGATCCGGATCGGAAATGAAAGGCAGAAGTGCGCAGCGCCCAAGGCGTTATGCAATTGAAGGGATCATCGATAAAATGGTGGGCGCGACAGGGATTGAACCTGTGACCCCTCCCGTGTGAAGGGAGTGCTCTCCCGCTGAGCTACGCGCCCGTCGGCAATGCCGAACACCGGTCGTTTACGGGATCGGCGCATGGCAAGTCAAGGCGAGGCAGGACGATCCGCGGCAGCAGAATCGCCGCCAGCGTCTTGGAATTTTCTTAACCGGTTAAACCAATCTTCATCCACTGCCGCAATATTGGGCGGGTCCAGTCACTTCTCGTGCCGAGTCCCCTCATGCGACGCTCATTCGCTCTCGACGGCGCCCTGCCGCATTATTTCCTGCCCTTCGTGGCCGCAGCCATCGCGCTGGCGAGCTTCAAGGGGCCGGTTCAGGCGCAGGAAGGCCGCACCTTCGTGGTCGCCTCCGCCGACGGCTACGGCGTCGGCGAATGTCTCACCAGCGGCGATTCCTGCGGGCAGATCGTGGCCGACGCCTGGTGCGAGGCGCATGGTTATTCGAAGGCGACCGCCTTCGGCATGGCCGACGACATGACGGCCGCCATTGGCAAGGCCTCGCTCAGCCTGCAGACGGATTCGGTCGTCATCCGTTGCGCCGACTGAGACTCAGTCCAGAAACGCGCTGCATTTCTGCGCCTCGCCCGATCCCCAAGGCATGATCGGGACGGTGGATGTCGAATTTTTCGGCGATCCTTCGATCAGCCTGTCCGAATAGACCATGTAGACGAGGACGTTGCGCTTTGCGTCGCAGCCGCGCACGATCTGCATTTTCTTGAACACCAACGACCGGCGCTCCGAGAACACCACGTCGCCCTGATCGAACTTTTCCTTGAACTTGATCGGCCCATACTGGCGGCAGGCGAGCGAGACGTCCGAGACCTCCTCGGCCACTCCGAACATCCCCGCAATGCCGCCGCGCTCCGGCACGGTGTAGTGGCAGGCGACGCCTTCGACGACCGGATCGTCGATCGCATAGGTGGCGAGCTTGTCGTTCGGCGTCAGAAGTTTGAACACCGTCGACTTGCGAAAGATCAGGTCCGGCCCATCGGCCGCGACGGCGGGAAGCGCCGCCAGCGTCAGGGCGGCGACAGCAAGCGGGCGTATGGCGGACAGGAAGCGCATGAAAATCTCCACATCAACGAGACGTGATATGGAGACTGCAAGCGAAGAGCGGAAGGGGAGACTTGAAATCGCCCTGATTTGCGGCGCATTTCGCCAGCGCTGAGGCGCGGCCGCGCTGCGGGGCGCATGGACATGTTAACTATTTTCAACGATTCTGAGGTTTGGCGGATCAGGAGGCCCGAATCGGCGTCGCTCGATTGCGCGCAGGCCAAACCCCGTCCAGCCTTTCGCCGCATGTGCGATTACAGGCGTACAGCATGATTGCAAACGGCATCCGCTCGGCCTTGCGCGCCGCCCTCAGGCGGGCGTCGGCGTACGCCGTCGGCGGTCTGGCGGCAATCTCGCTGCTCGCCGGTTCGGACGCTATGGCGCAGGCGATCGACTGTGGGCGCTTGCAGGCGCAGCTGGCCTCCCTGCCCCGCGCCGACAACAGCAACGCCACGCGCTACATTCAGGCGGCCCAGAAGCAGCGCGCCGAACTCGACAGAACCGCCAGCTATGCCCGCTCGCTCGGCTGCGAGCGCCGGCAATTCCTGTTCTTCGGCAGCGCCCCGCCTGCCCAGTGCGGCCCGATCGGGGCGCAGATCCAGCGCATGCAGGCCAATCTGGAACAGATCAACGCCCAGATTCAGCGCCTCGGCGGCGGCGTCGACGCGACACGGCGCGATTTGACGGCGCGGTTCAACGCCTATTGCCGCAAT
>CANJEY010000208.1 GCA_947472615.1 Beijerinckiaceae bacterium | reverse complement strand
CGCAATTGCGCAATCGCGAGCCAACGGGTCGGCGCGAAGCGCCGCCAACACTCCTGACAGAAACTGACACTCGGCCCCCGCATGGTTCGTGCGTTCAACACGCAGGAGCCAAAATGCCCGACGTCAATTTCATTCTTCTCTATGTCGAAAGCCCCGCCGCGAGCGCGGATTTCTATCAGTCGCTGCTCGGCCGCCCGCCGGTCGAGAACTCGCCGACGTTCGCCATGTTCGCCATGGAGTCCGGGCTCATGCTCGGCCTGTGGAAACGCGATGGCGTCGTTCCGCCGGCGCAGGCCGGCGCATTCGGAGGCGAACTGGCGTTCGCGGTTGCGTCCGGCGCGGTGGAGGCGTTGCATGCGGACTGGTCGGCGCGGGGTCTGACCATCGCGCAGGCGCCGGTCGCGATGGATTTCGGCTTCACGTTCACGGCGCTGGACCCGGATGGGCACAGGCTGCGGGTGTTCGCGCCGGGCTGAGGCGGGCGCGCCGCCATGCTGAATTTCGTGGCGAGCGCGCCGTCGAGCGGCTAGTTTCTCCCCAGGCCGGACACAAGCGCCGGCCACAGGGAGGACGGCGTGCGAAGGACGATTGCCACAGGGCTGATGTTGGGCGCGGCATGGCTGCCGGGCGCGGGCGCGCAGGCGCTCACCACAGCGGAAATCCTCAACTACAGTGGCGCGGACCGCGCGCAGATGCTGCTCGAAGGCGCGAAGCGGGAAGGCCAGGTCGTCTTCTATTCGGGCATGATCGCCAATCAGGCGCTGCGGCCGCTGGCGGAGGGTTTCAACCGCAAATATCCCGGCGTGAAGATGAGCTTCTGGCGCGCCGATACGGAAGAGATGATCGCCAAGGTCATCGCCGAGGTGAAGGCCAACAACGTCATTGGCGACGTGCTGGAAGGCACCGGCCTCGGCGAGATGACCGTGTCGGCCGGCATCGTGCAGAAATTCCACACGCCGCTCGTGGCCGAATATCCCGAAAAATATCGTGATCCGGAAGACACATGGGTGGTGACGCGGCTGAGCTATTTCAGCGCCGCCTACAACACCAAGCAGGTCGCGGCCGACAAGGTTCCGCGCACGTTCGAGGCGCTGCTCGATCCGCAATGGAAGGGCAAGATGGCGTGGCGCATCGGCATCGCCACCGGCACGCCGACGTTCATCACCAATCTGCGCATCGCGTGGGGCGAGGAAAAGGCCATGGCCTATTTCCGCAAGCTGCGCGAACAGCAGATCGTCAACTTCGGCGCCGGCAGCGCCCGCACGCTGGTCGATCGCGTGATGGCGGGCGAATATCCGATCGCGCTGCAAATCTTCGCACATCACCCGCTGATCAGCGCCGGCAAGGGCGCGCCGGTGAATTCGATCCTGATGGACCCGGTGGCCTCCGTCGCGGCCCCGATGCAGATTCCGAAGAATCTTCCGCATCCGCATGCGGCGATGCTGCTGGTCGATTACATCCTGTCGAAGGAGGGCCAGCAGGTGCTGGCGCAGGCCGAATATTATCCGGCCCATCCCGAAGTTCCGCCGATGCCGTCGCTTGCGCCCGTGGTGCCGCGTCTGGCGGGCGTGCCGGAGAATTTCATCACGCCGCAGGACTTTCTGAAATATTCGTCGAGTTCCGACCAGATCTATCAGGACCTGTTCCGCTAGCGGCCCGCCGCGCGAGAAAAGGCCATGCAGGGGAGAAACCGGATGAGGTGCAAATTCGCGCGCGCCGCGCTGGGCGCAATGACGCTGGGGATGGCCTTGTCGCCCGCGCTGGCGCAGCAGGACGACATGGCGGCGTTCTTCAAGGGCCGCACGCTCAACGTCTATGTCGGCAGTCCTCCGGGCGGCGGCTATGACACGCATATCCGGTTGATGTCGCGGCATCTGGGCAAATATCTGCCGGGCAATCCGAGTATCGTCGCCAACAACATGCCGGGCGCGGGCGGCAATCTGGCGGCGGGTTACATCTTCACCGTCGCCCCGAAGGACGGCACGGCTTTCGCGCTGGTGCAGCCGGGCGCGATCACCGACGGGCTGTTCGGCTCGGAGCGCGGCAAAGCGCGGCATGAGCCGCAGAAATTCAACTACATCGGCAGCGCCAATCGCGAAGTCGACATGTGTTTCGTGCGCGCCGACGCGCCGGTGAAGAAGCTAGAGGACGCGTTTACCACGCAGCTGATCGTCGGCTCGAGCGCCGAGGGCGGCTCCACGCGCGACGATCCGACGATCCAGAACAACATTCTGGGCGCACACTATCGCGTCATTTCCGGCTATCCCGGCACGCGCGACATGGTGCTGGCGCTGGAGAAGAACGAGATTCAGGGCATCTGCGGCTTCGGTTATTCGTCGCTGCGCACCCAGAAGCCCGACTGGATTTCGTCGGGCTATGTGCGAATCCTGTCGCAGGACAATTTCAAGGGCAATGCGGAGGTCAACGCCATGGGCGTGCCGCGCACGCCGGACTTCGCCAAAACCGAGGAACAGCGGAAGATTCTGGAGCTGCTCTATGCGCAGCAGGAGTTCGGCCGGCCTTTCTTCCTGCCGCCCGGCGTCCCGCCGGCGCGGGTTGAGGCGTTCCGTCGCGCGTTCGACAAAACGGTCCGCGACCCGGAATATCTTGCGGAGGCGGCCAAGTTGCACATTGAAATTGATCCGCTGCCCGGCGAAGAGGTTCAGGAGCTCGTGACAAAGCTCTACGCCGCGCCGGCCGAACTCGTCGAGAAGGCGCGTCAGGCTCTCGTCAACAAGAATCCCTGACCGCAGACAGGAGCACAGGTTGCTGGATTTTTCGATACCGCCGGACGTCGAGGACCTGCGCCAGCGCACGGTGCAGTTCATCCGCCAAAAGGTGATGCCCTACGAGAACGACAAGCGGCAGTATGCGCACGGAGCTTCGGACGAACTGCGCCGGGAGCTGAACGCTTTGGCGCGGGCCGAAGGTTTGCTCGCCCCGCATGTTTCGCCCGAATGGGGCGGGCAGGGGCTCGATCATCGCGGCCGCGCTGTGATCTTCGAGGCGGCCGGCTATTCGGTTCTGGGACCGCTGGCGATGCATATTTCCGCGCCCGACGAAGGCAACATGCACCTGCTGGAAGTCGTGGCGCGTCACGACCAGAAGGAGCGCTGGCTACGGCCGCTGGCGTCCGGCGAAATCCGTTCCTGCTTCGCCATGACGGAGCCGCATCCGGGTGCGGGTTCGGACCCGTCGATGCTGCTCACGTCGGCGCGGCGCGAGGGCGATCATTACATCATCAACGGCCGCAAGTGGCTGATCACCGGCGCGGACGGCGCGTCGGTCTGCATCGTGATGGCGCGCGATGAGGATCACGACGGCAAGGCCTCCATGTTCCTGATCCCGATGGACTCGCCTGGCATTCGCATCGAGCGCGTGCTGGATACGCTCGACGAGGGCTTCGCGGGCGGCCATTCGGTGCTGTTGTTCGAAAACGTCCGCGCGCATGTGAGCGACATTCTGGGCGAGCCGGGCGAAGGCTTCCGGTATGCGCAGGTGCGGCTCGCGCCGGCGCGCCTCACCCATTGCATGCGCTGGCTCGGCGCAGCGAAACGCGCGCACGACATCGCGGCCGAATATGCGCGCAAACGCGAAGGCTTCGGCAGGAAACTCGGGGAGCACGAGGGCGTCGGCTTCATGCTGGCCGACAACATGATGGACATTCATCAGTCGCGGCTGGTGATCTGGCACACGGCCTGGCTGCTCGATCAGGGCCAGAAGGCGCGCGAGGAATCCAGCATGGCGAAAGTGCTGTGCTCGGAGGCGATCTGGCGCATCGTCGATCGCAGTTTACAGACGCTTGGCGGCATGGGCATCACGCGCGATACGGTCGTGTCGCGCATCCTGCGCGAGGCGCGCGCGTTCCGCATCTACGACGGCCCCTCGGAGGTGCACCGCTGGTCGCTGGCGCGCACCGCGCTGCGGCGGGAGCCGGCGGGATGAATGACGTCATCGCGCCCGACGGACTGGCGGCCTTCGCCGCGCCGATGTTCGATCTTCGCGGCAAGGCGGCGGTGATCACTGGCGCCGGCCGCGGCCTTGGCCGCGCCATCACGTATGGTCTCGCGTCGCATGGCGCGAAAGTGTTTCTGGCGGGTCGCTCGCAGGCGACGCTGGAACAGACCGCGACCGAACTCGAGGAACTGGGCGCGGAAGTCGGCCTCCTGCCGACCAACGTGGCGGACGAGGATGACGTGATCGCGCTGCGCGACGCGGCGATCGACCGCTTTGGACGCATCGACATTCTGGTGAACAACGCCGGCATCAATCCCTATTATCTGCCGGCAGACCGCACAGACCTTTCGCAATGGCAGGAACTCATCGACGTCAATCTGACCGGCGTATTCCTGTGCTGCCGGCACATCGGCCCGACCATGTTCGGCAAGGGCGGCGTCATCATCAACGTCGGCTCCATCGCCGGACAGGTGGGGTTAGGCCGCGCCGCCGCCTATTGCGCCTCGAAAGCCGGGGTCGATATGCTGACGCGCGATCTGGCGATCGACTGGGCGCGGCACAACGTGCGGATCAATTGCCTCGCGCCGGGCTTTTTCGAGACAGATCTGACGGCCGGCATCCAGAACAACGAATTGCTGGCGAAGAAGATCGCCGACCAGACTCTGCTTGGCCGCATGGGGAGCATTGACGAAATCGCCGGCGCGGCGGTGTTCCTCGCCGCACCTGCGTCCGCCTACATGACGGGCCAGATCCTCAGTCTCGACGGCGGCTGGCTGGCGCGCTGATCGCGGCGCCCGCCAAACGATCACTCCGGCTTCGAATCCCCCGCCACCACTGTGCGCCACATCAGGCGGATCTGGTCGGCCGGGAAGTCGCGGCGCGCGTGGATCGACGAGCGGTTGTCCCACATCAGCGCGTCGCCCTTGAGCCATTCGTGCACATAGAGAAACTCGTCCTTCTCGATGTGATCGAAGATGCGGTCGAGGACATCGCGGCTCTCGTCCTCCGGCAGGCCGACGAGTTGTTGCGACATCAGCCGGTTCAGGTAGATCGCCTTGCGGCGATTGTCCTCGTGCGTGCGCACAGCCGGATGAATGGCCTGATTGCGCGCCGCGACCGCGTTCGAATCGTCCTTGTAGGTCGAGTTGAAACTGTAGGCGTTGATCGCCATGCGGCCGTCGATCGCCTTGCGCAGATCGTCGGGCAGCGCGTCATAGGCGGCGAACAGGTTGGAGAACACGGTCTCGCCGCCGTAGGTCGGCACTTCCACCGAATAGAGCATCGTCGCCTTGGTGGGCATGTCGCGATGGATCGTGTCGTGATGGAACCACATCTCGCCGTCCGGCAGCGCGCCGATCGGCTTGCCGTCCTCGCGGATATTGGTGATCAGCATCACCTTCGGGTTCATCTTCTCCATGCCGCTGGGGAAGAATTCCGCCGGGCGGCCGGGATTGTCGAGCCGTCCGAAATTGGCGCTGGCGCGCACCAGATCATCCTGCGTCAGATCCTGATCGCGGAACAGGATCACGCAATGCTCGACGAAGATGTCGTAGATTTCCTTCGCCACCTCGGGCGACATCGGCTGACGCAGATCGACGCCCTTGATCTCGGCGCCCGTATGCTTCGACAGCTTTTCGTACTGAACCATCGTCTCCATCCTGTTGAGGTCTGAGCGCGCTGTGCGTCTGTGTGCGCCGCTCAGCGCGGCATGTATTTTTTCCAGTAGTCGAGAACCTTGGCGTATTCCGCATCTGTGCCATAGCCGTAAACGACAAGCTTCGCGTCGGTCGGCACGTAAGGGCTCGGGCGGGTGATCGGACCGCGCGGGGCCTTCGCCAGATAATCCTGAAACTCGTCGGACAGATGCCAGTCGGCGAACAGCGCCGCCGCATAGGGGTGCGGGGTGTTCGGATTGATGACCGCGCACAGGAACGAGGTGAGGATCGGAGCCGACGTCACCATGCCGAACGGCGTGCGGTTCTCGCGCCATTTTAGCCCGACGCCCATGTAGAAATACTGATCGGGCGACAGCATGTGATCGCCCGCCAGCATCAATTGCAGGCGCTGGGTGTGGCCGCGCTGGATGATCGGCTTGTTCTTGCCAATGCACTCCATCCATTGCTGCATCTTGGCGTCGCCCATCATCACGTAGAGGCCGTAGAGAAAACGCACCTCGGCGGGATCGAACGAGATCGTGCCGCTGTATTTCGCGTCGCAGAGATCGTCCCAGCTCTTGGGCGCATCCTCGGGCTTCAGCAGATTGGTGTTGTACACGATGCCGAATTCGCTGACCGAGAACGGCGTCCAGCGGCTCTGTGGATCGATGGAGGCGCGGTTCTGCGGCAGGATCGCGTCGGTCGCTGGAGTCGGATAGCGCGCCTGCAGGTTGCGCGCCTGCAGTTCGCGCATGTCGGCGATGGCGAGTTCGATGACGTCGGTGAGATGGCGGCCGGCAGTCTCTTCCGTCAGCAGACGTTCAGCCGCGTCCTGCGAGCCGCTCTCCGACATCTCGACCTTCAGAAACGGATAGCGCTTCTGGAACATCGCCAGTTCGTCTCGGGTCAGTTCGCCGCGCAGCGTGCTGACGACGCGCAGCGCGCCTTCGCGTTTTGCGCCCTCGATCAGCGTCGCCTCCCGTGCCGCCCCCTTGAGGCCGGCGATGTCGGCGTAGATCTTCTCGGCCGGGCGAAGCTCCTGCGCCTGCGCGCCGGGCGCGGCGACAAGTGCGAGAAAGCCCGCGACCGAGACTGCCAGCAGACGATTCATGACGATCCCCCTTACATGCGATGGCTGCGGCGTTTGAAGCCTGAGCTAGACAATTTTGGCCGAGATGGCGTCGTAGGCGCACGTCGCCGGCACCTTCTCGGGGCGGGCCAGTAAACGGCGGAAAGTCTGTCTCAAGCTCATGAGTTCCTCCACTACCTCGTTTCTAAAGGATGCAGCGCGCCGAACCAAGTGCGGCGGCCGAAGGCGGCTGGCGAGCGCAGCAGGGCCGGAAACCGCTGTCGCACAATTTTACAAGGGCCGATCGGCGCCGCTCCTCGTCGCGCTGCAGTGCGGCGTTCCCATGCGGCGATGTCGGCGTCGTGGATTCCGGCTGGACGCCTTTTCATCACGGTTGACTCATTGACGCCGGGCGCGAACCGTTGAATCATTCCGTCCACGAACCATCAAGGGAGACAAGCATGGCCATTGACGCGCAGAACCTCGAAAAGCTTCACATCGACGCCGAAAAGGAAGTCGTCAACTTTTCCTACAAGAAGCCCGATAGCGTCGAGCGCGGCAAGGGCTTCATTAAGCTCGTCCGCAGCCCTCTGATCAAGGGCAACATTCAGGTCATCAAGAAGAACGGCGGCGAGAACAACCTGCATTACCATCATTCGGTCGACACGTTCTGGATGGTGATCTCGGGCCGCGTGCGCTTCTACGGTCCGGACGACGTGGTCACCGGCGAGTTCGGCCCGCTGGAAGGCACCGTGACGCCGCGCTACTCGCGCTACTGGTTCGAGAATTGTGGCGAAGGCGACGCCGAGCTGCTGCAGGTCGCCGCCATGGCCGCCCCGAATCTCGCCGATGGCGGCCGCACCGATGTATCGCCGCAGAAGTTCAAAGTCGGCGACGTGCCGTATTTTGACGCCATGAAAGAGAAGGAAAAGGCCTGACGGTTCAGGCCTCGGACAGATCAGCTAAGGCGGCTTCGTCCTTCGAGACGTTTGCTTCGCAAGCTCCTCAGCGACTGTCTTGTTGGTCAAGCGTTTTGCCATGGTTTCTGATCGCGCACGATTGCATTGAGGATGACGAGGAGCTT
>CANJEY010000207.1 GCA_947472615.1 Beijerinckiaceae bacterium | reverse complement strand
CGTACCGCCGTCGAGCGCAATGTCACCCGCCGCCAGCAGTTCGATCAGGGTCACGAATTTCGGCCGGCGCACGAGGCGTGTCAGTGCTTGAGGCGTGTTGATCGCAATCGTCAGATCGCCGGATGGCGCGGGGCCGAGCGGCAGGACTTCGCCGGTCCACAGCCGCAGGCTGAGGTCCGCGCCGAGCAGATAGGCGAGATGGGCCGTCAACGTCCGCAATTGCGCGAGACGGTCCGAAGGCGCTTTGGCTGATGGGTCCGACATGCCGACCCCTATAGCGTCGCGCGCGCGGCGCGACAAACCGGCCCGCTGGACGACGCGCCATCTGGCGCTATGCTGCCCGGACGAAAAAACGCGGAGCAGGCGACATGCGTATGCGCGCCGACATGAACGACGTGAACCTGCACTATTTCCTGCGGCCCGATCATCAGGACGCCGCGCGCATCTGGGCCGCAACCTCGTCGATGGTTCTGCCCGACGTCGAATTTCACGAGCGGCGTGGCTGGCTGTTCAACCAGATCGAGGATCTGCACGAGCGCGGCGCGAACACGATCGTCGCCATTGACGCCGTCAACGGCCGCCTGCGCGGCTTCGTCACCGTCCACCCGGTCACCAAGCAATTGCACAACCTCGTCGTCGCGCCCGAAGCGCTGGGCTCGGGGCTGGCGAAACTGCTGCTGACAGAGGCCCGCGACATCGCGCCGGCGCGCATCGCGGTGGATGTGGTGCGCCACAACGCCCGCGCGCTGCGGTTTTTCGAGCGCGAGGGGTTTCGTCGGATCGGTGAGGGGTCGGATGCGCTGACAGGGGATGGCACGGTGAAGCTGGAGTGGCGGGCTTAGAGCCTACTCCGCCGCCTTCGCCTGCCGCTGGTCGAACTGCAGGCTCGCCAGTCGCGCATAGAGCCCGCCCGCCGCCACGAGCGACTGGTGCGTGCCTTCCTCGACGATTCGGCCGCCGTCCATCACCAGAATGCGGTCGGCTTCCAGCACGGTCGCGAGGCGGTGGGCGATGACCAGCGTCGTGCGGTCCTTCATAATGTTGGCGAGCGCCGCCTGCACGATGGTTTCGTTCTCGGCGTCCAGCGCCGACGTGGCTTCGTCCAGCAGCAGGACCGGGGCGTCCTTCAGCAGCGCGCGGGCGATCGCGAGCCGCTGGCGTTGGCCGCCCGAAAGCGTCACGCCGCGCTCGCCGATGCGCGTCGCATAGCCCTGCGGCATGGCCTCGATGAATTCCGCCGCCGCGGCGCGCGTCGCCGCCTGCCTGAGATCGGCGTCCGTGGCGTCTGGCCGGCCATAGCGGATGTTGTCGGCGACGCTCGCGCCGAAGATTACCGGGTCCTGCGACACGAGCGCGATGCGGGCGCGCACATCGGCCGGATCGGCCTTTGGCAGCGGCGTCATGTCGAGCAGGATCTGCCCCTCGGTCGGATCGTAAAAGCGCATCACGAGCTGGAACAGCGTCGACTTGCCGGCGCCCGACGGGCCGACGATCGCCACCGTCTCGCCCGGCAGCACCCGGAAACTCAGATCGTGCAGCACTTTCTCATCGGGTCGGCCCGGATAGACGAAGCTGACGTGATCGAACACGATCTCGCCGCGCGCGGGGCTCGCCATCGGCAGCGGCGAGGCCGGGGCCTGAATGGCCGGCTTCACCTGCAGGATTTCGGCGATGCGGCCGGCCGCGCCTGCGGCCGAGGAAATTTCGCTCCACACTTCTGACAGTTGGCCGAGCGAGCTTGCGCCAAACACCGCATAGAGCACGAATTGCGACAGCAGGCCGCCCGAGATGCGTCCGGCCAGCACATCCTGCGCGCCGAGCCACAGCACACCGATGACGCTGGCGAAGGCCAGAAAGATCGCCACCATAGTGAGAATCGCCCGCGCCCCCATGGCGTCGCGCGCCGCCCCGTAGGAATTTTCCACGGCGGCCGAGAAGCGCGCGTTTGTCGCCGCCTCGGCGTTGAACGCCTGCATGGTGCGCACCGCGCCGAGATTTTCCGACGCGAAGGCGGTCGCGTCCGCCAGCGTGTCCTGCGCGCGGCGCGAGCGCGCCCGCACGGAGCGGCCGGACGCCACCAGCGGCAGCACAATCACCGGAATCGCCACCAGAACCAGCGCCGACAGCTTGGGGCTCGTGTAGACCATCAGGCCAATTGCCCCGATGAACAGGAACAGGTTGCGCAGCAGGACTGAGGCCGACGACCCGAAGGCGGATTTCATCTGCGTCGTGTCGGCGGTGAGCCGCGACACAAGTTCGCCGATCTTGGCCGTGTCGTAGAAGCTGGCGTCGAGCCGCGACAGATGCGCGAACACGTCGGCGCGCAGATCGGCCACGACGCGTTCGCCCAACGTCATCACCAGATAATAGCGGGTCGCCGACGCGACAGACAGGACGCCCACGACCGCCAGCATGGCCCCAAAATAGGTGTCGATCAGTCCCGCGCCTTCGGCCGTGAAACCGAAGTCGATCATGCGCCGCACCGCGAGAGGCACCGTCAGGGTCGCGGCCGAGGCGACGGTGAGCGCGCCCAGAGCGGCGAGAATCCACACCCGATGCCGGGTCGCGTAGGGCAGGAGGGGCGCCAACGCCTTCAGGGAGGTCTTCGGCCGGGCGGCCTGGTCGGTGGTCTGATCGGTCATGCTGGCTCTTTACGCTCTTTGTCCGCCGGCTGGAACTAGTCGGTTCCAGTCTTGTCTCCCTGCCGCGCCTGCGATATAGGGACGCCACCCCGAATAAGGGAACAGTTTATCGCGGCCCCGCCGATCGCTTGGGCGCGCCCGATCCAGCGAAGGACACGTCCATGAAGGCCGACATTCATCCCCACTACCACACCATCAAGGTCGTGATGACCAATGGCACCGAGTTCGTGACCCGTTCGACCTACGGCGAAGAGGGCGCGACGCTGAACCTCGACATCGATCCCAACACCCATCCGGCCTGGACCGGCGGCAACCAGCAGCTGCTCGATCGCGGCGGCCGTCTGTCGAAGTTCAAGTCGCGCTTCGGCAATCTGGGCATCGTCAACAAGCAGTAATCCGGCGCTTTCGGGACGCCTGCCAGAACGAAAAAACCCCCGGCCGCGAGGCCGGGGGTTTCTGCTTTTGGAAGTCTGAGCACTTTTTGGAGCAGAGGTAGAACTTGGAGCAGCGGTAGAAATTCGGAGCAGGGCCGCAACAACCGTCAGGCGTGCTGCGGCTGGAAGGCGCGGCGCAGCTGTTCGAGCTGCGAACGGATGCCGAGATTGAGCGCCGGGGTCTGCTCGGCTTCGGCCTTTGCGTAGAGCAGCTTGTCGAGATGCAGGATGCGCGACTGCAGGCGCATCGAACGCTGGCAGAGCTCCTGCAGCGGAGCCGGCAGGCGCTTGAACTGTTCTTCCGGCGCGGCGAGATCCTGATTGGCGAGCTTCACCTTGTGTTTGTCGGTGGCGGCCTGCTGTGGGGTTAGCTCGCCCTCGTTGACGGCGCGCTGCAGCAGCAGCCAGGAGGCGAGCTGCATCAGGCGGGTGGTGAGGCGCATGCTTTCCGACGCATAGGCGAGCGCGTCGAGCCGGGTGAGCGTCTTGGCGTCGTTGCGGCCGGGTCCGTCCAGATAGGAGGCCGCTTCCTCGACGAGGCCCATGCCTTCCTTGAACAGGCCCTTGAAATTCTCCGAGGACGCGAGCCGCTGCGCGAAGGACACCGTGTTGCGGGTGTGATCCGAGAAATTCGTCATCTTCGCCATGCCACTCGACTCCAGTACGCCGCAACTGTCGTTTTATGGGAACGGGCCGTCCCCTCAGCCCAACCTCAGCAAGAATAAATCCATTCGCTGGAAAAAGGGCGTTTAGCTTTTGTTAAGGTTAACACTTCGTGAATATTTGGCAAACGCTGGCGTAATGGCTCAGCTTCGCCGAAAGCGGCGCAAAACGAAAAAAGAGCCGCGCAGAGGCGGCTCTTGAAGTTGGTAACAGGGAGGCGTCAAACAGAGTGACAGGAGCCACTCAGAAATCCTGAACAATCAGGATGATTGGATTAATAGAATGGAATCCTTAATGGGCCGTTAAAAATCGCTGCACGACAAGAATAAGTCCCAAAACCGATCACACCTGTTCTCGAGCCGGAACGGCTGCTGTCACGATTTGAAGAACGCATCGGCGGCGCGCTTCGAGGCCAGTTTGGAATCGCGCGCGGACGCCAGGCGCGCGATCTCTTCCTTCAGGGCTTCGATGCGCTCGTCCAGTTCGCCGGCCGACAATGTGTCGAGCGGCTGGCCGATCTCGTGGACGGGCTTCTTCTTCACCGGCATGAGGCCGAAGGGATCGTCGTCTGCTGAAGCCATGGGGCGCTCCTGTGTCGCCAGTGAATCTAGAACGGCGTCCGCGCGCTGTCACGGAGTCCGATTGCCAGCGGGCTGGCCGGGCGCTACCACCGCAAATCCGAACTGACGAGGGATGTCCATGTCCAGCCTGCCCGCGACCATGAACGCCATGGCGATTTCCGAATACGGCGGCCCCGAGGTTCTCAAGCCTGTCACGCGGCCGGTGCCGCTTCCGGGACCGGGCGAAATTCTCATCAAGGTCGTGGCGGCGGGCGTCAATCGTCCCGACGTGTCGCAGCGGCAGGGCAAGTATCCGCCGCCGCCCGGCGCGTCTGATCTGCCGGGCCTCGAAGTGTCCGGAATCGTCGCGGCGGTGGGCGCGGGCGCGGATCGCTACAAGCTGGGCGACAAGGTTTGCGCTCTGGTGCATGGCGGCGGCTATGCCGAATACGTCACGGTGCATCAGTCGATCGCCCTGCCGGTGCCGGCGTCGCTGACGATGATCGAGGCGGCGGCAGCGCCCGAAACCTTCTTCACGGTCTGGACCAACGTGTTCGATCGCGGCCGCCTGCAGCCGGGCGAGACGCTTCTGGTGCACGGCGGATCGTCCGGCATCGGCACGACCGCCATCATGCTGGCGAAGGCCTGGGGCGCGACAGTCTTCGTCACCGCGGGCAGTGACGAGAAATGCGCAGCCTGCGTCAAGCTCGGCGCGGATCTGGCGATCAATTACCGGACGCAGGACTATGTGGCCTTGGCGCGCGACGCCACCGGCGGCAAAGGCGTCGACGTGATCCTTGACATGGTCGGCGGTCCCTACGTCGACCGCAATTTTCAGTTGGCGGCGCAGAACGGACGCATCGTGCAGATCGCCGTGCAGGGCGGCTACAAGGTGCAGGTCGACATTCGCCCGATTCAGGCGAAGTGCCTGACCTATACGGGCTCGACGCTGCGCCCTCGCACCGTGGAGCAGAAGGGCGCCATTTCGGCGTCGCTCGAAAAGCACGTCTGGCCGCATGTGGCGCAGGGGCGCATCAAGCCGGTGATCGACTCGACGTTCGCGTTCGCGGATGCAGCCAAGGCCCATGCGCGCATGGAGACCAGCGAGCACATCGGCAAGATCGTCCTGACGCTCTGAGGCGGCGGTTCGCCGATCACAAATTCGCGCGGTCGGCCCGGCGCTGGCCTGCGACAGGACTTTGGTGATAAAAATTCCCCACGGCGCTCGAAGCCTGAGGGGCCCGGAGGAGGAACAATGGACCAGCGTATCATCGATCTCTACGACGATTTCGTGCATGTGCATTTCGACCGGCGGCTGTTCCTGGAACGCGCCTCGAAGATGCTCGGCGGCATGGGCGCGGCCACCGCTGCTCTTACGTTGCTGCGTTCCGACTACGCCAACGCGGCGACGATCGCCGAGAACGACGCCCGCATCACCATCGAACGCGTCACCTACAAGGGCGCGTCTGGCGACGTGAAGGCCTACCTCGCGCGGCCGAAGGCCGACGGAAAGCGCGGCGGCATCGTGGTTGTGCACCAGAACCGCGGCCTCAATCCGCACATCGAAGACATCGCCCGCCGTATCGCGGTGGACGGCTATTCGGCGCTGGCGGTCGACTTCCTGTCGCAGCTCGGCGGCAGCCCGAAGGACGAAGAAGCCGCGATGGCGATGTATCCCAAGCTCGACAACGCCAAGGTCACCGGCGACGCCAATGCGGCGGCTGACTATCTGCTGGCGCGTTCGGATTCGAATGGCAAGGTCGGGGCGATCGGCTTCTGCTGGGGCGGCGGCGTGATGAACCAGATGGCCGTCACCAATCCGAAAATGAACGCGATCTCGGTCTACTACGGCGCGCCGCCGGCCGCCGATCAGGTGCCGAAGATCAAGGCCAAGATGCTGCTGAACTACGGCGACACAAAGCTCGACACGCGTCTGGGGGCCTTGCTGCCAGACTTCGAGAAGGCTCTGAAAGCGGCGAACATCAGCTACCAGCTGTTCGTCTATGAAGGCGCCAATCACGCGTTCAACGACGACACGCAGCAGCCGCGTTACAATGCCGCCGCCGCCACGGCCGCGTGGGAGCGGACAATGGCGCTGTTCAAGGCCAACGTCGCCTGATCGACGGTTATTTGACTTGAATCCGGCCGGCGCGGCGACGCGTCGGCCATTTTTATGTTTCGGGCGCGGCCGGTAACGACCCGTTAAGGCTGGCGGGCTCTGATAGGAATATCGCTTCGCCCCGATTCACACGCCGCGCATCCGCGCGTAGCATGCGCCGGAGCGATTCGATCGGCGCTCGGTAGGTTCCAGTCCGCGTTGAGGGTTGGCGTCCGATCACGCTCGGCCCCTGTCATTTCGCGACGCTCTCTCGCACGGAACCTGCTCATGTCGGTCTTTTCCCTCGACGCCCTCGACCTCGCCGCGCTGCTCTGCTCGCGCGTCTGCCACGATGTGATCAGCCCCGTGGGGGCGATCGTGAACGGCCTCGAAGTGCTCGAGGAAGAGAAGGACGCCGAAATGCGAGCCTTCGCGGTCGATCTCATCAAGAAAAGCGCCAAGACCGCCTCGGCGCGGTTGCAGTTCTGCCGTCTGGCCTTCGGGGCCGCCGGTTCGGCTGGCGCGTCCATCGACACCGGCGACGCCGAGCAGGTGACGCGCGGCCTGCTGGCCGATGACCGCACCAAGATCGAATGGAACGCCATGCGCGTTCTGATGCCGAAGAACAAGGTGAAGCTGATCCTCAATCTTTGCCTGATCGCCGCCGCCTCCATTCCGCGCGGCGGCCTCATCACCGTCACCATTACGGGCGATGGCGACACAACGGCTGTTGAGATCGTCTCCAAGGGGCCGAATATGCGGCTTGCGCATGGCATTCCGGCGCTGTTGGCGGGCGAGCCGGAGAACGGTTCCGTCGACGCCCACGGCATCCAGGCCTATTACGCTGGCCTGGTGGCCCGCGCCGCCAACATGGACATCAAGGTCGACGCCGACGCCGAGCGCATCCGTATTTCGGCGCTGCCGGCCGCCGCCGCCGAGGCGCCTGCCGCCGACGCAGCCGCCTGAAATCACAGAAAGTCTCGCAGTCACAAGCCTCCATTAACGCTTTTCGCCCAAGATTCCGAAGGGGCGGTGTGTGTCGCGTCCCGGTGGGCGTGTGCGTATGGACGAGTTGCTGCAAGACTTTCTGGTCGAAACGACCGAGAATCTGGAGGCCGTCGGCTCCCAGCTCGTTCAGTTCGAACGCGACCCGTCGGACGCCAAGATCATTGGCAGTATCTTCCGTCTGGTCCACACCATCAAGGGAACCTGCGGGTTCATCGGCCTGCCGCGTCTCGAAAAGATCGCGCACGCCTCCGAGACGCTGATCGGCCAGTTGCGCGATGGTGCGCCCGCGACGCCCGGCATGGTGACGCTGATCCTGTCGGCGATCGACCGCATCCAGTTCATTCTGCAGACGCTCGAATCGACCGGTCAGGAGCCGACCGGCGACGATTCCGATATCATCGCGTCCATCGAAGCTGAAGCGGCCGGCG
>CANJEY010000206.1 GCA_947472615.1 Beijerinckiaceae bacterium | reverse complement strand
ACGGATGCGGAAGCGGAGGCTGCGGCGGACGAGCACACCCGTCTGGCGCGCGATCCTACCCTGCGCGTCGGATTGTCGGGTCTCGGCGCCAATCTGGTTGGATCGCCCAGGACGGTCGCCGAACGGATCAACCGGTATCGCGATCTTGGGATCGATCTTCTCATGCTGCATTTCTACCCGATGCGTTCCGGGCTCGATGAATTCGCCAAGAAAGTGATGCCCTATCTGTAAGGCTCGGCTGCGCTGGCGACTGGGGAAGGACATCCGGGCGCTGCAGCGTGTCGCTTTCTTGACTTCGCGCCCGCTCCGCCCTCCATGGAGCCAAATGCATCGAGGAGTCGCTCCATGTTCCCGTTTCGATCCGGCGCGATGGCGCTTTCCCTTGCTGCCGGGGTCATGCTCGCCTCCACGAACCTTCGCGCCGATCCGGTCGAGGATTTCTACAAGGGCAAGAACATCACCCTGATGATCGGCTATTCGCCGGGCGGGACCGATGACGTGTGGGCACGGATCGTCGCCAAGTACATGCCGAAATATCTGCCCGGCAAGCCGAACATCGTCACCACCAACGTGCCGGGCGCGGGCAGTCTGCTGCTGACGAACCAGCTCTACAACACGCAGCCGAAAGACGGCACGGTGTTCGGGCTGATCAACCGCGGCGTGCCGTTCGAGCCCTATCTGGGCGGACAGGGCGACCGGTTCGATCCGCTGAAGTTCAACTACATCGGCAGTCCCGACCGCGACATTCTGGCCTGCGTGGTGCGCAACGACGCGCCGGTGCAGAAGCTGGAGGAATTGCTGACGAAGGAGATGATCGTCGGCGCGACCGGCGCTGGCGCGGACAGCCAGACCTATCCGGAAGTGCTGTCGAACCTGCTCGGCCTCAAGATCAAGATCGTGTCCGGCTATCCGGGCTCGCGCGACATCCTGCTCGCGCTCGAGCGCGGCGAGGTCCACGGCGGCTGCGTCAGCTACGACACCGCGGCGCGCGACGCCTATTTCCGCGCCGGCAAGAGCCACATTCTGTTTCAGGCGGCGCTGGCGAAGGACGAGCGCACCGACGCGCCGCTCGTCACCGACCTCGCGAAGGAAGACCACCAGAAGCAGGCACTACAATTGTTCATGCAGCGCTCCCTGATGGGCCGGCCCTTCGTGGCGCCGCCCGGCGTGCCGGCCGATCGCGTCAAGGCGCTGCAGGCGGCGTTTCGCGACGCGCTGAAGGACCCCGAATTCATCGACGAGGCGAAGAAGTCGAACGTCAACATCCATTATGTGTCGCCGGAAGAGCTGCTCGACATCGTCGGCAAGGCCGCAAAAGCGCCCGCCGACATCGTGGCGCTTGCCAAGAAGGCGTTCGGGCGGCAATAGGCAGGGATCGCCCCTGGCGGCCGGCGCGTCCGGCCTCCCGAACCGGATTCGACCTTGCGCGGAAAGCCGCTCCTCCTCGCCGCCCTCGGGCTGGCGGCTTTCATCGCCGTGTGGGAAGCCGCGCCCCGGTTCGGGCTGATCGCCCCCATGTTCCTGCCGCCGCCGTCGAGCCTGCCGGCGGCGTTCATGAAGGAATTCCGCAGCGGCAGCTGGTTCGAGATGGTCGGGCTCAGCCTCGGCCATTATCTGCTGGGCTTCGTGGTTGGGGCCGGGCTCGGGGCGGTGCTGGGCGTGCTCACCGGCATGTCGGGCCTGCTCGAAGACCTGCTGGCCTGGGTGGTGCGCCTGCTGCGGCCGATCCCGAACCTCGCCTGGGCGCCGTTCGCGATCATCTGGTTCGGCGTCGATCAGGCGGCGGCCGTTTTCATCATTTCGATCGGCGTATTCTGGATCACGTTCTTCGCCGCACATGGGGCGATCCGGGCCGTGGACCGCGACCTGATCGAGGTCGCCGAAGCCTTCGGGTTCCGCAGCGGCCCGTCGAAACTCATCAAGGTGCTCGCGCCAGCCGCGACGCCCGGCATTCTGATCGGCCTTCGCACCGCGCTCGGTCAGGCGTGGATGGCGGTGGTGGCTGCGGAACTCAACGGCGTCAGCGGCCTCGGCAGCCGCATGATGCAGGCCTCGAGCCTGCTGGCGACCGATATCGTCATCGTCTACATGCTCACCATGGCGGCGCTTTACGGCGTCATGGATGCGCTGTTCATGGGCGCGCAGGGGAGGCTTCTGAAATGGAAGCCGTGACCCCCGCCCCGCCGGTCATCGAGATCGAGGATCTGTCGCTCGCGTTCACGCAGGACGGACGCCGCACCGAGGTTTTGAAAAAGCTCGATCTCACGGTGGCGAAAGGCGAGTTCGTCGCCATCGTGGGCGCGTCCGGCGTCGGCAAGTCGACGCTACTGCGCGTGCTGATGGGGCTGGCGACGCCGACCTCCGGGCGCGTGAAACTGTCGCCCGACCCCGAGGCGGAACGGCCGCTGGCGCTGGTGTTTCAAGATGCGCGCCTGCTGCCGTGGCGGCGCGTCGTGTCGAACGTGGCGTTCGGGCTGGAAAAAACCGCGCTGCCGAAGGCCGAGCGCCTGCACCGCGCCATGCAGGCGCTGGGGCTGGTCGGCCTGTCGGACCTCGCGCAGCGCTGGCCACATCAATTGTCGGGTGGACAGCGCCAGCGCGTCGCGCTCGCCCGCGCGCTCGCCGTGCGGCCCGCGATCCTGCTGATGGACGAGCCGTTCAGCGCGCTCGACGTCGCCACCCGCGAGAACCTGCAGGACGAACTGATCCGCATCCGCCGCGAGACGCAGAAGACCATCATCTTCGTCACCCACGACATCGACGAAGCCGCCTATCTGGCCGATCGGATCGTGGCGCTCGGCGGCAAGCCCGGCGTGGTGCGCTCGCTGCGCAGCATCGACCTGCCCCAGCCACGCCGGCGCGGCTCTCTGGCGCTGCAGGAAATCGCCATGGAGGTGAAGGCCGACATCACCGCCGACGCGCAGGGGCCGAGGGAAGACTGGGTGATTTGAGGGGCGGCTCCTCCGTTTCTTGTCCGAATCGTCTCTTTGTCGCGCTGCCGCGAACCAGCCGCCTGCGACCTTTGATCCGGGGCAACAAAAAATGCGGATTTCTCCTTCAGATTCAGCGCCATAATCCCCCGCAGCCTCGCCTTGACAGGGTAGCGCCCTCTCAATATACGTGCACGCGGCTCACAGGGGGCTTGTCCAGCTTCTCCCAATCCGTGCGTTTGCGCGGGTACGGCTGGCGCATTCGGCACAACTGGTTCATCCAGACGCTTGGTTCCACGGGACGCGGCGACGCGGACGGAGAGGTCCATGGCGAATTCCGAAGACGACGACCGGGAGATGAAAGCGCGTCTCGAAAGGCTTTCGAGCGCGCTGGACGCGAAGCGCAACGAACCGCAGGCGCGGGACGGCGGCGCTGACGACGCCTCCCGGGTGAACGCCGGACGCGCGATGAGCCTCGGCTTTCGCGTCCTGTCCGAGTTCGTGGCGGGAATCATCGTGGGTTGCCTGATGGGATGGCAACTGGACGTGTGGTTCTCGACATCGCCGGTCTTTCTCATCGCCTTTCTGGCGCTCGGGACAGCCGCAGGTTTCTGGAACGTCTACCGGATCGCGGCGGCGCCGACGTCCGGGGGAGGCTCCGGCCGGAGTTCAGGCTCCGGACAATAGGCACAGGTTCAGGCGCGCACGCGCCAGCAGACGAGGTTCAGACGTGGCCGCAGAGAACGCGATCGATCCGATCCACCAGTTCAACATCGTTCCGTTCTTTTCGGATCATGTGGGGACCGCGACGTTCACCAACGCCTCGCTGTTCATGGTCATCGTGGTGGCGGCCGTCAGCTTCCTGATGATCGTCGGCACGTCGAGCCAGTCGCTGGTTCCGGGCCGGCTGCAATCGGCGGCCGAGATGGCCTATGAATTCGTCGCCTCCACCGTGCGCGGCTCCGCCGGCCACGAAGGCATGCGGTTCTTCCCCTTCGTGTTCTCGCTGTTCATGTTCGTGCTGTTCTCGAACCTGATCGGCCTCGTGCCCTACACATTCACCGTCACCAGCCAGATTATCGTCACTTTCGCATTCGCAGCGCTCGTGATCGGCGTCGTCATCGTGTACGGCCTGATGCGCCACGGCTCGCATTTCCTGCATCTGTTCGTGCCGTCAGGCGTGTCTCCGATCCTGATGCCGTTCATCGTGCTGATCGAGGTGATCTCGTTCATCTCGCGGCCGATCTCGCTGTCGGTTCGTCTGTTCGCCAACATGCTGGCGGGCCACATCACTCTCAAGGTGTTCGGCGGGTTCGTGACGCTGATGCTGGGCGCGGGCGCGCTGACCGCCGTCGCCTCCATCCTGCCGCTCGCCGCCATCGTGCTGCTGACCGCGTTCGAACTGCTCGTGGCGGTTCTGCAGGCTTACGTGTTCGCCATTCTCACCTGCGTCTATCTCAACGACGCAATTCACCCGGGCCACTAATAATTATCTCAACAACAGCTAGTTGGACCCAAACAAACCACCAAAGGAGTCAACATGGATCCCGTAGCAGCTAAGTACATCGGCGCCGGACTTGCGGCCATCGGCATGGGCGCCGCCGCCGTCGGCGTGGGCACGATTTTCGGCAACTTCCTGTCGGGCGCGCTGCGCAACCCGTCGGCCGCCGACAGCCAGTTCGGTCGCGCGTTCATCGGCGCGGCGCTCGCCGAAGGTCTCGGCATTTTCGCCTTCCTCGTGGCGATCATCCTGCTCTTCGTGAAGTAACGCTACGGCAGCGCGTCGCGATCCACGCGACGCGCTCTCTTTCTTCGATGTTCTATTCAGGCTGGATCTGATCATGGCGGACGACACGCACAGCGGGACGCAGGTTCCGGGCGAGCATGGAGGCGGCGCATTCCCGCCCTTCGACGCGAACAATTTCGCGCCCCAGCTCGTGTGGCTGGCGATCACGTTCGGCGCACTCTACTTCCTGATGTCGCGGATCGCGCTGCCGCGCGTCGCGAACATTCTGGACAACCGCCAGAAGAAGATCACCGGCGACCTCGACGCCGCCACCGCCATGCGCGGACAGGCCGACGCCGCCGGCGCCGCCTACGAGAAGACCGTGGCCGACGCCAAGGGCCGCGCACAGGCGACCGCCCAGCAGACCCGAGACAAGGTCGCCGCCGAATCCGACGCGCAGCGCAAGGCGCTGGAAGCCGAGCTGAACGCCAAGCTCGAAGCCGCCGAACAGCAGATCGCCGCCACCAAGACGCAGGCGATGAGCAATGTCGGCTCCATCGCCCAGGAAGCCGCCGAGGCCATCATCCGGCAGATTACCGGCGTGACGCCGGACGCCGCCAAGATCGCCGCCGCCGTCGCCGCCGCGAAGAACGGCTGAGGAGACACACATGGCATTCGACGCCGAATTTTTCGTCGCCCTCGGGTTCGTGCTTTTCGTCGTGCTGCTCGGCTACATGGGCGTGCACAAGCAGCTTGCGTCTGCCCTCGACGGCCACGCCAGCCTGATCAGCAAGGAACTCGCCGAAGCCAAGCGCCTGCGTGACGAAGCCGCCGCCGTGCTCGCCTCGTTCGAGAAGAAGCGCGCCGCCGCCGAAGGCGAGGCGCAGGCCATCATCGCGCAGGCCAAGGCGGAAGCCGAAGCCATGGCGAAGGAAGCCTCGGCCCGCATGGCCGATTTCGTCGCCCGCCGTACCAAGCAGGCGGAAGCCAAGATTGCGCTCGCCGAAGCGCAGGCCAGCTCCGACGTGCGCGCCGCCGCCGCCGACGCCGCCGTGAAGGCCGCCGAGACGGTTCTGCGCGGCGATGTCGTCGGCCAGACGGCGTCCGATCTGGTGATGAAGGAAATCGGCGCGCTCAAGAGCCGTCTGAACTGATTTCACGCTTCATCTGCGTGACTGACGGGAGCCCTTGCGGCTCCCGTTTTCGTTTGGGCAGGCGCGCTGGCTTCAGCCCAGCCGGTAGATCGACGTCAGCGTCGCCGCCTCGTTCGAACTGCGCACCGCGCCGCGCGCCACCAGATCTTCCAGATGCGCCAGAACCGAGAGCGACGCCCCACCGGTAAGGCGAGGATCGAGACCGACGTAGATTTTCGCCACGATGGCGGCGATCGTGTCATCTCCGGCCGCGATGCGTTGCAGGATCGCGGTCTCGCGCTGACGACGATGCGTGGCGAGGCCGCGCACATAGCGATGCGGCTCGCGCACCGGCCCGCCATGCGCCGGCCAATAAAGTGCGTCGTCGCGCGCCCGCAACTTGTCGAGCGACGCCATGTAGGCCGACATGTTGCCGTCAGGCGGCGACACAACGCTGGTCGACCAGCCCATCACATGATCGCCGGTGAACAGCGCATTTTCCTCACGCAGCGCGAAGCACAGGTGATTCGACGCATGGCCCGGCGTCGCCACAGCCGTCAGGGCGAAGCCGTCTCCCGACACCATATCGCCGTCCTGCATCTCCTGATCGGGAACGTGGTCGAGATCGTGGCTGGCGTCGAGGCGGCCGGACGGCGCATCCGCGATCGGAATATGCCGCGCGCACCCGACTATTTTCGCCCCGGTCCGCTCGCGCACGAGGCGGGCGGCGGGCGAATGATCGCGATGCGTATGCGTCACCAGAACATGCTCGATCGTCTCGCCCGACAGCGCGCCCAGCAGCGCGTCGACATGATCGACGAGATCGGGGCCGGGATCGATCAGCGCGACGCGGCCGACGCCCACCACATAAGTGCAGGTGCCGGTGAAGGTGAAAGGCCCCTTGTTGGGTGCGATCATGCGACGCACGAGCGGCGACACCCGCCGCATTTCGCCCGATGGCGCGGGGGAAGACCGATCAAAGCTCAATTCATCGTCGCTCATGCAAACTCGCTGGCCGGGATCGGTCGCTCGAACATGATCCGCGCGCGCGCCTCTTGCAACTTTTTCGGCGCAATTCGAAAGGCGCAGGCGGGATGGCTTGCGGGCAAGCGCTGCCGAACTTATACACGAAGCAGACAGGCGGACGGCAAGTCCGCTGGCATCGCCCAGGAGAGGACGGAATGCGCTCTGATCAGCCGAACACCATCGCCACAGCCCTTTGGCCGGTCGCGAGCGCCAGCGCCGCCCGCTACGCGCGCTTCGCGGTTCTGGCCATCGCCGGCACGCTGGCGCTCGCGGTTTCCGCCAAGGCGCAGATCCCGTTCTATCCCGTGCCGCTGACGCTGCAGACGCTGGTGGTGCTAGTGCTGGGCGCCGCCTATGGCGGCCGTCTCGCGGCCGCCACCGTGGCGCTTTATCTGATCGAAGGCGCGCTCGGCCTGCCGGTGTTCGCTGGCACGCCCGAGAAGGGCCTCGGCCTCGCCTACATGATGGGCCCGACCGGTGGCTTCCTCGCCGGCTTCCTGGTCGCCGCCGCGTTTGTGGGCTGGTGCGCAGAGCGCGGCTGGGACCGCTCGGTGCTGAAGCTCGCCGCCGTCATGGCCGCCGGCCATGCGTTGATCTTCGCGTTCGGCCTCGCATGGCTCGCCAACATCATCGGCTGGAACAAGGCCTGGCTCGGCGGCGCAGAACCCTTCATCATCGCCACGGCTGTCAAGACGCTGCTCGCCGCCGCCATCATGCCGGCGCTGTGGAAGATCATTCCCCGCAAGGCGGACTGATCTGAGCTTTCGCTGCTGAAATTGAAAAGCCCGGCGTCGCGCCGGGCTTTTTGTTGTGTGTAGTCGCCCAAGTCGGCCTCGTCCTTTTGTCGATCGGAGTTCGCCGGGACGGCCGCTGTGCGGCCTCCTTGGGATGAGGCCTAATTGTATGGCCAGACTGAAACGGAGCCCTACTCCGGAGGAGCGCCCACTGAGCGCCTCTCGAAGGACGGAGGGCGTTCCGTAACAACGGGCCTTTATGCTCAGGACCCATTAAATATCTTGCGGATTGCGTGATCGGCTGATTCATTGGCGACGCACGGAGGCGTCGTCATGGCTGATTTGTTCATGCTGTCGGAGGCGCAGATGCGCCGGATCGAGCCGTTCTT
>CANJEY010000205.1 GCA_947472615.1 Beijerinckiaceae bacterium | reverse complement strand
TCTGTCGCGCCAAGGTTGAGTTTGAACCCGGTTCTGCGGTGAGGAAACGATGCGATATGCTGCTCTGGCGCTCTCCGTGCTCGGCCTCCCGCTGTTTGGGCTGCTCATTCCGTTCGGCGGCTTGTGGGCGCTCATTCCCTTCGCGGTCTGCGCGCTGCTGACCGGGCTCGGCGTCTGGGATCTCGTGCAGACGTCGCACAGCCTGAAGCGCAATTATCCGATCCTCGCCAATCTCCGCTACCTGCTCGAAAAGGTGCGGCCGGAAATCCGCCAGTATTTCCTCGAGAGCGACGTCGACGGATCGCCGTTCAACCGCAGCAAACGCGCCATCATCTATCAGCGCGCCAAGCAGCAGCTCGAGACGCGGCCCTTCGGCACGCTAAAGAACGTCTATGGCGACGACTACGAGTGGATCACCCATTCGATCAACCCGAAGCATCTCGCCGAATGGAACTTCCGCACGAGCATTGGCGGGCCGCAGTGTCGCCAGCCTTATTCGGCGTCGCTGCTGAACATCTCCGCGATGAGCTTCGGCTCGCTGAGCGCCGCCGCCATCCGGGCGCTCAACAAGGGCGCGAAACTCGGCAACTTTGCGCACGATACCGGCGAAGGGAGCATCAGCCCCTATCACCGCGAATTTGGCGGCGACATCATCTGGGAAATCGCCAGTGGCTATTTTGGCTGCCGTAACGACGACGGGACATTTTCCGCAGAACGGTTCGCCGCGCAGGCGAAAGATCCACAGATCAAGATGATCGAGATCAAGCTGTCGCAGGGCGCCAAGCCCGGCCACGGTGGGGTTTTGCCGGCCGCGAAAGTCTCTCCCGAAATCGCCGCGACGCGCGGCGTGAAGCAGGGAGTCGACTGCATTTCGCCCGCCAATCACTCGGCGTTCTCGACGCCGATGGAGATGATGCGCTTCATCGGTCAGTTGCGCGACCTGTCGGGCGGCAAGCCGGTCGGCTTCAAGCTCTGCATCGGCCATCCGTGGGAGTTCATGGGCCTGTGCAAGGCGATGCTGGAGACCGGCGTGTTGCCGGACTTCATCGTCATCGACGGCAAGGAAGGCGGCACCGGCGCGGCGCCGCTGGAATTCACAGATCATGTCGGCGCGCCACTGCGCGAAGGCCTGCTGTTCGCGCACAATTGCCTGCGCGGCGCGGGCCTGCGCGACAGGATCAGGATCGGCGCGAGCGGCCGCGTGGTGACGGCGTTCGACATGGCGCGCACGCTGGCGCTGGGGGCGGACTGGTGCAATTCGGCGCGCGGCTTCATGTTCGCGCTCGGCTGCGTGCAGTCGCTCTCCTGTCACACGGATCGTTGCCCGACCGGCGTGGCGACGCAGAACCCGCTGCGCCAGAAGGCGCTGGTCGTACCCGAGAAGGCCGAGCGCGTGCGGCATTTCCATGATCGCACGCTGATGATGCTGGGCGAGATTACCGCCGCCGCGGGCCTGTCGCATCCGGGCGAAATCCATCCGGCGCATGTGCTGAAGCGCATCTCGCCGCTGGAGGTGATGAGTTTCGCCGAAGCCTATCCGGTGATCCCGAAGGGCTCGCTGCTCGACGGCACAGCGCCCGACGACTACCGCTGGAAGTGGCGCATGGCGTCGGCCGAGACGTTCGGCGTGGCGATGTGAGCGCCCCAAATGTCAACGGCCACGAGCGGGATAGCGCGCGTACATCCGGCGTCGCCATTCCATCGTGACCGTACGTTGCGGCGTTTGCGAGCAATCGCCGCGACTGAAAATAGAATGGGGATGGTCGCGCCCAAGTTCAAGGGCGGACCGCATTCGTGGCTAAGGCGAGCTTAAGAGCGTCAGTCGGACCAGGGCGCCCATTCGCCGGACGCATAGATGCGCCAGGACTTTAGGCCGCTCTTGGCGATGACGGTCTTGCCTTCCTTGGCCTTCGACACGAGGAATTTGAACATCAGCGGATTGCGCCACGCCAGCGGCGTCGAGGGATCGACCACCGCCTGATACTGATCCGTCTCGTCATCTTCCATCAGGATCGTGCCGACCTTGTCCGGCCGCAGGGTCTGGGGAATGGTGCGTTCCATCAGCCAGTCGCATTCGAAATCGCGGCAGATCTGCGGGCGCGTTTCGTAGATCTGGCAGCCCGCCTGCAGCTTGCAGTGGGTGCACAGAATGCCGGCGTCCTTCTTGAAATGGTCGATGACCAGCGACTTGCAGCACATGGTGCAGGGACCGCAGGATTTTCCTTGTACGCCCATCGTCAAGCATCCAGACAGAATCGGCGCGGAGCGATCTCCGCCATCGCGTCCTACAATGATCGGCCGCATGCGCCAATCGCATTCGGGGCGCTGTCCTCAGCCGCTCCGCCGCGACGCCGGGCCGCGACGGCGGGTCTGGCGCGCCGGCCTGCGGGCGGCTACACCATTGCCTATCAATCAGGCTGCGAGGACGCCCATGGATCAGGAATTGCTCGATCGTTTCGCCATTCGCCAGCTGGTCGAGAACTGGGTCGTCTGGCGCGACGCCGGCCACTGGGATCGCTTCCGCACCGTCTGGCACGACGAGGGGCGCATGATGGCGACCTGGACGCAGGGAACGGCTGACGAATTCATCCAGATGAGCAAGGAAGGCTGGGCCAAGGGCGTCAGCATCCTGCATTTCCTTGGCGGGCATTCGTCCGATCTCGCCGGAAATCGCGCCGTTTCGCAAACGAAGATGACCATTTCGCAGCGCGCCAAGGTCCATGACGTCGTAGTGGACGTCGTCTGTACCGGCCGCTTCTACGACTTCCTCGAAAAGCGCGACGGCAAGTGGGGCATGGTGCTACGCCAGCCGATCTACGAAAAGGACCGCATGGACCCGGTCGATCCAGCGGCGCGTCTGGAACTCAAGAAAGAGCAGCTCGAGCGCTTCCCGGTCGGCTACCGGCACCTCGCCTATCTGCAGACCGAGATCGGCTACAAGGTGAAGACCGACATGCCGGGCCTCGTCGGCCCCGAGGTCGAAAAGCTCTATGTGAGCGGCGCGAACTGGCTCGCGGGCGGCAAGCTCGATCGCTGAACGGAGGGGACGATGACGGAATCTGTCGAAAAGGCCATCACCGACGCGGTCATCGGGCGCTTCCACGAAGCCCCCAATCCGCGCATCCGCGAGATCAGCGAGTCGCTCGTTCGCAACCTCCACAACTTCATCCGCGAGATCAAACCGACGCAGGACGAATGGGGCTATGCGATCGACTTCCTGACCCGCACGGGCCAGAAGTGCAGCGACACGCGGCAGGAATTCATCCTGATGTCGGATACGCTCGGCGTGTCGATGCTGGTCGATGCGATCAATAATGTCTGCGAACATGGCGAAACGGAATCGACCGTTTTAGGTCCGTTCTACGTGCAGAACCCGCAGGTGTTTGCGAACGGCGCCGACATCGCCGGCAAGATGAAGGGGACGCCGCTTTACATTGCGGGTCGCATTCTCTCTGCCGACGGAAAGCCGATCGCCAACGCGACTGTCGACATCTGGCACTCGGATGAGGCCGGTTTCTACGACGTGCAGCAGATGGAAGAACTCGGCGGCTTCGCGGGCCGCGCGCGTCTGGTCACTGACGCTGAAGGCAAGTTCTCCTGCTGGACCGTCGAGCCGATCGAATATCCGGTGCCAAGCGATGGGCCGGTCGGGGCGATGCTGCTGGCGCAGGGCCGCCATCCGTGGCGTCCGGCGCATGTGCATTTCATGATCGAGGCGGCGGGCTATCGCAAGCTCGTCACGCACATCTTCGTCGAGGGGAACAAGTACCTGGAATCCGACGCCGTGTTCGGTGTGAAGGAATCGCTCGTGCGCGAATTCCCCCGCCATCCGCAGGGCGTCGCACCCGACGGTTCGACGCGCAAGTCGATCTATTCGACGCTGGATTTCGACTTCAAGCTGGCGAAGGGTTGAGCGGCGGTTTGCTTGAACAGGCCGTCAGAGTCGTCCCTCGTGCTTCGAGACAGCCCCTTCGGGGCTTCCTCAGCATGAGGGACTTAGCAGCTAGCCCTGAAACTGGCTGAAAGTTAAGCCACAACTGCAGGCCTAAACAATAAGTCCCTCATGCTGAGGAGGCTCGCAGCGCCGTCTCGAAGCACGAGGGACGATTCAGGCGTCCCTCGCTAACTCAACGCTTCGCGCTGCCCATCAGGCGCGGATACTCGATCGCCGGGCAACGGTTCATGATCACCGTCACGCCCTTGGCTTCCGCCCGCGCCGCGGCCGCGTCGTTGCGGACGCCGAGTTGCATCCAGATATATTTCGGCAGGCTGCGCATCTTCAGCGCCTCGTCGACAGCCGCGTCGGCGTCGTCGGAATTGCGAAACAGATCGACCATGTCGACCGGCTCCGGAATGTCGCCGAGCGAGGCGTAAACCGGCGAATGCGCCACGTCCTTGCCGGCGAGGCCCGGATTGACGCCAAGCGTGCGATAGCCGCGCGAATGCAGGAATTGCGTGACGCGAAACGACGCGCGCGTCTCGTTGTTCGACAGGCCGACGACGGCGATGACTTTTGTTTTCGTCAGAATGTCGCGAATGAGGTCGTCCGGATAGGTTTCGTGCTGCATTGCGCCCTCCACCGCTATTCCTCGCGCAGGACGAAGAAGCCTGCCTTCCAGATTGTGCCTTCGCGCACGAAACACAAGCCTGCGGGGGCCATTTCGTTGAGGCCGAGCGCGTCCGTATAGCCAAGCCCACCCTTGGCCAGCGCGATCGCGTTCCAGCCATCCGGCGGCGGCCGGTCAAGATCGGTGACGAGCGGTACCACGGCGCCCTTCGGCAAGGTTTCGGCCACAGGCTCTTTCGCGTCGGGCTTGAGGCGGATTGGCACCTCGTTGTCGGCGACGCGCAGATTGCCGGGCTCGATGCCCGCGGCCCTGGCGATGCGCGCCGCCTTCGCCCTGTCGAACAGCGGCCAGCCCGGCAGGCAGGCCGCGCCCGCCACATCTGGATGCGCGCCGGTGGGGCCAGCTTCCAGCGCCGCGCCGAACTGGCCCACGACGGATTCGGCGATCATCTCCTTGGTGATCTGCGCGCGCGGAACGCCCGCGCAGCACAGGCCCTGCGCCAGTCGCTCGGCCGGCGATAGTTTGGCGGCCATCTGCTTCACGCCCTTCTTGCCCGGCGCGCAGGGCAGGGCGGGATCTGGCTTGCACGTGATGACCGTGAAGGATTTCGCCAGCGACGCTTGAAGGGCCGGCATGTTCTGATCCGTGGCCGCCTTCTGCAGCGACGCGACGAGATCCTTCAGCGCCGCGTCTTCGATCACGTTGAATGTCGCCGTGGTCGGCTCATACGGCTTGTATTGCGCGCAGGCGGATTCCGCCCCGAACGCCAGCAGTCCGAACGCGACGATCAAACCTGTCGACAAACGCCTCATGGCCGGCTCCTGAATCAGTGCGCGTATTGTGGCTGGCGCGTTGGATCGCGTCGAGGCCGCGTTGGCCGCCGCCGCCCGGCGCGGTAGAAGCGGGCACCAAAGGGGTCCACATCTATGGCCAGAACGCTTCTGACGCTCGAACAGGTGAACGCCTTCCTGAGCGCGCATTTTCCGCAGATTGGGCCGGGGCGCGATTTCGTCGTCGAGGATGTGGGGCCGATGTCGGCGCGGCTGCGGCTGGTCTATCGCGACGAGCATCTGCGGCCGGGCGGCACGATCTCCGGCCCGTCCATGTTCGCGCTGGCGGACGTGGCGATCTATGTGGCGATCCTTGCCCAGATCGGCGTCGGGGACGATCCCGCGCGCGCGCATCTCTCGTCGGGTTCGCTGGCGGTGACCACGAACCTCAACATCAATTTCCTGCGCAAGCCAGAACCCGCCGACCTCGTCTGCGACGCGCGGCTGATGAAACTCGGCAAGCGGCTGGCGGTGGGCGAGGGGTGGCTGCATTCGGCGGGCGCGGAAGAGCCCGTGGCGCACGCGGTGGCGACGTATTCTATCCCGCCGGGGTAGGTGCGGCAGTGTCATCGCTCGGACTACGGCTTGCCCACTTCGACCAGCACCTCGCCAGACGAAAGAATTTCGAGCGCGGGTCGCAATGTGTGTTCGAGGATTGCCATCAGATGCGATGTCGATGTGTTGCCCATCGTGAGCAAGATGATGCTCCGCGACTAGCTGTCGTCGCCCATAGCAGCGGCATCGCGCGTCCGCCAACAGCCATGCCTCCTTGATGTCGACACGTTTGCCGCGCCTGTTTCCGCCAACATTGGCTGCACAGTGCTGCCTGCATGGGAGGCGAATATGGCTGCGACGCGGACTGATGCCGTGGGGCAAACAGACATTGTGGTGGTCGACGGTCGGCCGACGCTGGCGGGGCTGCGGGACATCGTGCGGCATTGCTACATGGTGATCGCCGCCAACACGATCTGGCTTTTCATTCCACTGTTCGGCCTGCTGACCGGCAACAAGATCGAGCGTATTTTCGAGATGCTCGTGGTCGCCGGCTTCGTGCTGTTCGTCAGCAACAATTATCTTGGCAAGCGCTGGTACTACAATTCCGAATACGCGAAAGGCACGGCGTACGAAGGGCATTTCGACAATATCGACTACATCGGCTTCCGCACGTTCTTCGTGACGCTGCTTGGCTCGCTGACGTTTCTGATCATGGCGGTGTTCCTGTCGGAAGCGCTGAAGTCCTACGCGGGCCGCATCGTCAACGTGCTCGACATTATCCTGTCGGCGCTTTTCACCGGACTGGCGATCTGGATCCTGCGGCGCGCGCTGAAGGGACTGATGCTGGCGACGAAATCGCAGCCGTTCGCCTGAAACAAGTGCGCGCCCACTCGCCGCAATGTGATCGACCGTGAGCTTGGCGCGGGCGGGGCGTAACGGCATCCTCCCATCGTGACGCGATGCGTCACGATGGGAGGGGACATGAAGATTTCAATGATGTGTTTTGCGCTTGCGGCTGCGGGCGCTCCGATGATGGCGGGCTCCGCGTCCGCGCAGGGGCTCGTCACCGAGCCGCGCCTGTCGTCGACGCTGGTTGTCGAGGCGCTGGGCGCGGCGGTCGAGGCCTGCGCCAAGCAGGGCTACAAGGTCACCGCCGTGATCGTCGACACCGGCGGCGTGCGGCAGGGCGTGCTGCGCGGCGACGGGGCGTCGATCCACACGATGGATAGCTCGTTCCTCAAGGCCTACACGTCCGTCACCTACCGCGAGGACACGATCGATCTCTCCGAGCGGCTGAAAGACGGCCAGATGGCGCCGCTGCAGACCAAGCTGCCGAACGTGGCGATCGCGGCGGGCGGCGTCGCTCTCAAGGTCAACGGCGCGACGATCGGGGTGATCGGCGTCGGCGGCGCGCCGGGCGGCGACAAGGATACGGTCTGCGCCCGCGCGGCCGTGGACAAGATCAAGGACCGCATGAAGTAAGCCGCGCGGGCGGCGCTCGCCGTCGCCCGCGTCCGGTCCGCTATGATGGCTCGGTGCCGCGCTGATTCGCGGCCGGAGGTGTGGATGGCGGACTTTCCTTACAGGCGCGCGCATTTCATTGGCATCGGCGGCGTCGGCATGAGCGCCACCGCGAAGCTGCTGCGCGATTCCGGTGTGCGCGTCACGGGCTCGGACGAGGACGTTTATCCGCCGATTTCCTACGTGCTGCGCGACGAGGGGCTGAACTACCGCACGCCCTATGCGGCCGCAAACCTGCCGGCCGACGCCGATCTGATCGTCATCGGCAAGAACGCCAAACTCGTGCCGCAGTCGAACTCCGAGGTCGCCGCCGCCTTCGCGTCGGGCGCGGCCATCCTGTCGTTCGCCGATGTGCTGGCGTTGCTGGCGAAAGGGCGCAAGACCATCGTGGTGGCGGGCTCGTTCGGCAAGACCACCAGCGTATCGCTGATGGCGCATTGCCTGTCGGAAGCCGGGCTCGACCCGACGTGGATGATCGGCGCCGCGCCGTTGTCGCCGCCCAGCGCCGCCCATGTCGGCAAGGGCGAGCTATTTCTCGTCG
>CANJEY010000204.1 GCA_947472615.1 Beijerinckiaceae bacterium | reverse complement strand
GAGCGGCGGCCGGTTTCGCAGATCGCGCGCGCTTACCGGCGCACTGTCGCCCCATATCACGGGATTGTAGACGCGGCGCGTACGGTCCGGATGTGACCGGAATCGGGCGCGCAAATCGTCTCCGAGCAGATCGGAAACCGCGACGGTGCGCGCCGAGAGGCGGCTCAGCAGCGGGGTCAGCAGAAACGATGTGCGGCTCAGCGCCTGCGGCTCGCTTTCGAAGAAGCCATGATACGACAGGATTGCCCGTTGACGGCGGCCCGCGAGCGCCGCCGCCGCCAGATGCTTCACGTTCGAAACGCACAGCGCCGACAGCGTCGCGTCGGGCTTTTCGCGTGCGATCAACCGCGCGAGACGCGTGGTGTTCTGCGCATGCGGCCCGTGCAGAATCTCGAAGCGCACGGCGGGATCGAGAAAGCCCGCATTGTCGTTCGATTCGTAGTCGACCGCCATGATCACGTCGTGGCCCTGCTGGGCGAAGCCACTGGCGAGCAACGTCCACGCGCGCTCCGCGCCGCCGCCCGCGAGCGCGTGTGTATAAAACAGAAGTTTGCGGCGTTGCTTCATGGCCGCCGCTCCCGATTGGAAACCGGAACTGGCGCGACGGCAGGCGGCGCTGCCTTTGCGCCTTCGGCGCGGTTGATGACCTGCGCGATGAGATCGCCGTAATTGTCGAGGCCCGCGTCGAGCGAGAAATCGCGGGCACGGCGACGCAAGGCACTGGCATCCGGTTCTTCCGTGAGGGTCGCGGTGATCGCAGCCGCCAAAGCATCGTCGTCGCCGATCGGAGCGAGGCGTCCGAGCCGTCCGCCCTGCAGGATCTCGCGAGGGCCATCGCAGTCGGTCGACACGATCGGAACGCCGTTCGCCATGGCTTCGACGATCACCAACCCGAACGATTCACTCGTCGACGACAGGGCGAAACAGCGCGCGCGTCTGTACCAGACCCAGGGTTCGTCCACATACCCGGCAAGCATAACGCGGTCGCCGAGGCCCTGCCGGTCGATCTCCTTTTGAATGCTCTTGTGTTCCGGGCCCTGGCCCAGAATGACGAGTCTCGCGTCGCGCGGCTCGACTTTCGCGAACGCGCGCACGAGCGAGACGAAATTCTTGTAATCGACCATGCGGCCGCTGGCGAGAACGAGGTTCTCTCGCTGTGGTTCCATCGCGTTCGCCATCGCGGGTCCGGTGCTCACCGGATTGTAGATTCGATGCAGCCGCGATGGCGCGCCTCGCCATTTGTCGATCACATATTGACGCAGGCCGTCGGAGACACAGACCGTCGCGGCCGCCATGCGGCTCATCAACGGCGTCAGCGCGTAACTGATGCGGCTGATGAATTGCGGTTCGCTGACGGAATAGCCGTGATAGCCGAGAATGCTGCGCGACAGGTTTCCGGTAAACAGCGCGGCGAGGAACAGCTTGATGTTCGAGATGCTGAGCGCGGACAGCGCCGCTTCCGGCTTTTCGCGAAACAGCAGCCAGGCGAGGCGCAGGACGGAGAGGACGTGGCTCTCGCCAAGCGTCACGATCCGCACGGACGGATCGACCATGTGGCGATTTTCCATGGCGACGAAATCGACCGCCAGCGTTACATCATGCCCGCGCAACGCGAGCCCGCTCGCCAGAACGGCGATCACCCGTTCAGCGCCGCCGCCTGTGAGGGCGTGGGTATAGAAAAGGATTTTACGACGTTTGTTCAGCATTCGTTAAGCGAACGGTTTCCAATAGCTGCTTGCATGATACATTAGGTGCGCTGACAAGAGTGACGAACCGTCGAAGAAGGTGAATTTAACACCAAGGACTTTTGACCAATGAAGATTGGCGTCATCGTCGACAGGAGGGCATTGCGTCATTGGCAGGTCGAGCTGGGGAATCGGCTTCGCGACGCAGGGCATGAGGTTCACACCATTCGGCGCGAAGCCGCTCTCGCCATGGCGGGCGTCGAACTCGCGGGCATGATCGAAAGCCGCGTTTACACGCTGGGCCAGAATCGCGCCGGCTCGTTAGTCGACAGCGCGGAAACGGCATCCGGTCTGGAGGCGGCGCCGAGCTTCGCGGCGGATCTAACGATTGACACGATTGGCGCGTTGAGGCCTGCGGACATGACAGGTCCGGTGTTGACGCCATTGTTCGACGGCGTCGCCGGCGAGGCGGCCGCCGTGACGCCCTTACTGTCCCGACGATCGCCCGAACTGGTGGTCGAACTTCGCACCGAGAAAAAGGCGAGCATCGTGGTCCGCGGCCTCGCCGCCACGCCCGAAAGCGGCAGCCTGCTTCGCAGCTTTGATCGTGTTTGCGAACGGATATGCGATCTGCTCGTGCAGGGCGTAGCGCGTTTTGCGGCCGGAGCGCTCGATGGCGCCTTGTCAGAGCCTGCGAAAGTTGGCGCAGCGCCGGCTCTTGCGTCCGCTGTTGCGTTCGCCTCGCGCGGCGTGGCTCAAAAGATCGCCATGCGTCTCGCGCGGCCGCTTATAAAGGACGAGCACTGGCGCATCGCGTGGCGGCGCACGCGCGGCGATGCGATTTCGCAGACGCTGGCGTGGCCGCCGTCAGATTTCACCTTTCTGCCCGATGACGGGACGCGCTTCTACGCCGATCCGTTCGTGGTCTGGCGCGATGGGCTCGCCTATGTGTTCTGCGAGGAATATCCCTATGCCACCGGCAAGGGCGTCATCTCGCTGTTCACCATTGACGAAAAAGGCGTGGCCTCGACGCCGCGCGTCATCATCGATCGGCCTTATCATCTCTCCTACCCGTTCATTTTCGAACGCGACGGCGAGACGTTCATGATTCCGGAGACGTCCGGCAACAACACGATCGAACTTTACCGGGCCCGTTCGTTTCCGGACGACTGGGAATTCGTGCGCGTTCTGGTGAGCGACGTGAACGCCGGCGACGCGACGCTGATCGAACGCGACGGGCGGTTCTGGATATTCGCGGCGCTCAGCGACGGCGAGCGCTCGACCTGGGATACGCTCGGCATCTTTCACGCGCCGGCGCTGGAAGGCCCGTGGCAGGCCCATACGCAGAACCCGGTGCTGATCGACGCCGGCTGCGCCCGGCCTGCGGGGCGCATGTTCGAATTTGGCGGCGCGCTGATTCGTCCGGCGCAGGATTGCCGCACCGGCTATGGCGTTGGCCTCGCGCTGTGCCGCATCGACCGGCTCGATCCCGATGAGTTCGGGCAATCGGTCGTGCGACGTTTCGGGCCGCCGCCCGGAACCGGCGAACACGGCCTGCATACGCTCAACGATTCAGGGCCGTACGAGGTGATCGACACCAAGGGTTGGCGTCGGCAGTTCTGAGCCAGCTTTCCGGGGACTGTGGCCCGCCGGGCCTTGACCATGAACGCGGCTCGACGCATCGTCGCGTTAACCAATTCGGGAAAGCGTCATGTCCAAACTTGTTTCGTGTCTCGTGTCGGGGCTCGTCGCCCTTGCGGCGCAGGCGAACATCGCGTCGATCGCCCTCGCGCGTCCGCTGACCCCTGCCGAGCAGCGGTATTCGCCCTATTATGATGTGCTGCCCAAATGCGCCGATCAGGGCCCGCTGCAGCGAATCAGCTCGCGCTTCCATGCTCGCGAGACGGAGTTCTGGAAGTCCGGGCTCGAGATCGTGGCGTATGACAAGGTGCGCGAGATCGGCGACCGCTCGACCGGGCTCGACTACATTCCACGCCGTTATTGTCAGGCCCGCGCCACGTTCAACGACGGCAAGGTGCGCGAAGTTTCATACTGGATCGGCGAGGCGACCGGCATGGTCGGCTTCGATTGGGGTCTGGAATGGTGTGTGGTCGGCCTCGACCGTCACAATGCGCTGGCCCCGAATTGCAAGATGGCGCGTCCGTGAAGATTCGGGCGGGCTTTGCCGCCGCTGCGCTGGCGGCTTTGATCGCCATCGGGGCGGCGTCGCCGGCCAGCGCGCAGGCGCAGCGCGGCAATTCCGAGTGCATTCTCGATAAATGTCAGGACCGGGACGCGCCGCAGCGCCGGCCCGAGCGGAACGATCGGCCGTCCCGCGATACGGCCCCCGAAGCGCGGCCAAGCGGGTCCAGCGTCGCGCCGGGCCGTTTCGATTTCTATGTTTTGTCGTTGTCTTGGTCGCCGACATTCTGTCTCGGCAACGGCGATCGCGGGTCGCAGCAGTGCGACCGGGGCGCGGAATTGGGTTTCGTGCTGCACGGACTTTGGCCGCAGTACGAGCGCGGCTTCCCGTCCGACTGCGATTCGCGCAATCCGTCGTCGATCGCCATGCAGGCGGCGCGCGGCGTTTGGCCCGACGAGGGTCTGGCCCGTTATGAATGGCGGAAGCACGGAACCTGCTCGGGAAAAGCGCCTGCCGATTATTTCGCCGACGCGCGCCGCGCCAAGGAAGCTGTGGAGATCCCCGACAGCCTGAAGGCACCGAAACGGCAGGCTTCCATGTCGCCCAACGACATCCAGCGCGCCTTCATCGCCGAAAATCCGCGTCTGCGGCCCGGCATGATGGCGGTCGCCTGTCAGCGCGGCATGCTGCAGGAGGTGCGCATCTGCTTCTCCAAGGATCTGCGCGAGTTCCGCGCCTGCCCCGAGGTGGTGCGCTCGTCCTGCCGAAGCCAGCAGATCTCGGTTCCGCCGGTCCGGTGAGGCCGCGCCGGCCGCCGATCCGGAAGGCCTGACCCGCATGAACTATCGGCACGCCTTCCACGCCGGCAATTTCGCCGATGTTTTCAAGCATTTGATCCTGACGCGCCTGTTGCTATACCTCGCCCGCAAGGCGACGCCGTTCCGATATATCGACACCCACGCGGGGATCGGCGTCTACGACCTGTCGTCGGACGAGGCGCAGCGCACTGGCGAGTGGCGCGATGGGATCGGCCGCATCATCGCCGCCGACTTCCCGGCGGACGTGCGCGTCTTGACGCAACCCTACCTCGACATCGTGCGTGGTCTGAACCCGGATGGCGGGTTGCGGCATTATCCGGGGTCGCCGGTCCTGGCGGCAAAGCTTTTGCGTCAGACGGATCGGATCGCGTTGTGCGAACTGCACCCGCAGGATGCCCGGACCCTGCGTGCCGCGATGCGGCGCGACGAGCGCGTCAAGGTCGTCGAGATCGACGGCTACACCGGGCTCAACGCCTTCACGCCGCCGCCGGAGCGCCGCGGTCTCGCGCTGATCGATCCACCGTTTGAGGAGACGGACGAATTCGAACGCGTTCTCAAAGCCTTGAAGGTTGCGCACGCGAAGTGGCCAACCGGCGTCTATGCGATCTGGCATCCGTTCAAGCACCCGGACCGGGTTGCGCGATTCCTGGACGCGCTCGTGGCAAGCGGCATCCGCCGTGTTCTGTCAGTCGAAATACAAACGTGCGCCTTCGATCCGTTGGGTCCGCTCTCGGGCTGTGGAATGACGATCGTCAATCCAACGCACGGACTGGCGGACGAATTGGAAATCGTTTTGCCTGCGTTGACGAATTGTCTGGCGACAGGCGAAGGCTACGCCTGGCGGGTGCGGGAACTCGTGGGAGAATAGCTATCCGACGAAAGGCGCACGCAAAAAAAGCTTGACCTCAGGTCGCCTTTTGACCGAGTTGATAGGCCCGCTCGGAGGTCAGGATTTAGGTCCTTGCCCTTCGATCAGGGGCGGGGAGGGATAGAGGCTTCAAGAAACTCGAACGAATTCCTGTACCGCATATAACGATGTGCCTGGCCGGAGCGAGAACGCCTGGACCAGAAGCGTGGGGTCGATGAGCGGCTGATCCCATGAAACGCGGAAAGCCCGAATGCTGTCGCCGAACGGGGAAGTCGGCGCAGGACCGCGAAAGGGACACGCGCAATGTCGCAACAGGGCACTGTGAAATTTTTCAACGCCGAGAAGGGTTACGGCTTCATCAAGCCTGACGACGGCGGCAAGGACATCTTCGTGCATATCACAGCCGTCGAACGCGCCGGGCTGAAGTCGCTGGCCGAAGGCCAGAAGATCACGTTCGAGATCGAGCCCGACAAGAAGGGCAAAGGGCCGAAGGCCGTCGATCTTCAGGTCGGTTGACGCGGCGCATTTCCGAACTGATGCACATTGCGCATCGCGGGCGGTTGCGGCAGAACAGCCGCAACGCGCAAGGCGCGCAATCTGATTTCGGGAGGATATATGACGAAGTTGCGTTACTCGCCCGGTTCGCCGTTCGGCCGCAAGGCCGCCATCGCGGCCCGCCATCTCGGTCTAAGCCAGGTGCAGTTCATCGACTCGGAGCAAGATTCCGACGATCGCATTCGTAAGCTCAATCCGCTCGGCAAGATCCCGCTGCTGGTGCTCGACGACGACAGCGTGATCTTCGACAGCCCCGTCATCCTCGAATATCTCGATGCGCTGGCCGGCGGCGGCAAGATCATCCCGACAGAACAGAAAGCCCGGTTTCGCGCGCTGACTCTGGAAGCGCTCGCGGACGGCATTCTGGAAGCCGCCATCCTGATCGCCTACGAGAGCCGCTGGCATGCGCCCGAGGCCGTCTCGGACAAGTGGATCGCTCATCAGCAGGCGAAGGTGGACGCAGGCGTGGCCGAGATCGAAAAGAATCCGCCGTCCGGTCCGGTCGATGTCGGTCAGATCACGCTGGTCTGCACGCTCGATTTTCTCGACAAGCGCAATGGCGGCAAGTGGCAGAAGACCTGCCCGAAGCTCGTCGCGTGGCGCGAGCAGTTCAGAAAGAACACGCCGGCCTATTCGACGCTGCCGCCGATCTGATCGGGGGCCGTCAGCAGCCGAGCCCGGCGCGAACGTCGGACAGCACGGAACTCGCGAAGGCCACATGGCCTTCGGCGCTGTAGTGCTGCCCGTCCGCCAGCCGGTACGTGCCGGCGATGCGAAACAGATTGCCCATGGTGACGAGCTTGGCGCCGCGCGCCGTAACCAGCGACTGAATCCCGGAGATATGGGCGGCGCTGTCGCCGGCTTCGCCACGGCGGGCGTCGTTGCCGCCGGCCTGCAGGATGACGACCTTCGTGTCTTTCGCCATCGCGCCCGGCAGACGCGCCAGCATGCCTCGTGTCGTGTCGCCGGCCTTGCCGGCATTCAGCACTTTCACCCGGCAGCCCTGCTGATTGAGCATGCGTTCGAGTTGCGCCGGAAACGCCTGCGCGCGCGGCACGCCGTCGGGCGTGCTGCCGCGCCCTTTGCCTTCGGTGTTGCTGGCACCGATCGCGACGACCTGCGCGGCTTCTGCGCATGCGGCGAATGACATGATCATCGCGAGCGAGAGTGCGGCGGGACGAAACATCGCGTTGCTCCGCAAGAATTTGCGCCTTCGGGCGCCCGGAATGTAATGTCGCTGAAATGGAATCGAAGGCGGGCGCGCAATCCGCGCCCGCCTGAAACGCTGTGCGTGAAATCAGCCTTCGAGCGGCGGGATGCGCAGCACCTGACCCGGATAGATCTTGTCCGGATGGGTCAGCATCGGCTTGTTGGCTTCGAAGATGATGTTGTTCTTCGCGCCATTGCCCTTGCCGTACTGATGCTCGGCGATCTTCCAGAGGTTGTCGCCCTTCTGCACCGTATAGAACACGGAGGGCTTCACTTCCTTGGTCACCACGAGATTGCTCTCGACTTGCGCCACGCCGGTCGAATTGCCCAGCGCCAGAATGATCTTCTCGGCTTCCTCTGTGGACTTCGCCTGACCGGACAGGACGATCTTGTCGCCCTCGACCTTCACCTCGACGCCCGACACATCGAGACCGTGCTTTTCGGCTTCCTTCTTGAGTTCGGGAGCCGGCGCGGCGGCCGCCTCGCTCGATCCAAAAATTTTCGCCCCTACCGATTTGGCAAAACTGAACAGACCCATGAAAACCTCCTGACGACGCAGACAAATTTGTCGCCCGCAATCTCATGAATCCCCTCATTTTCCGTTGGACTCATAATGGCCTGATTTGATGGACAAATGACGCGGATTGATGATTTCAACCCGATGAAGCGTCGCCATGAACCCTCCGGTCAAGCGCGTTGAGTTTGTTCAGAAATTCCTTGATGGCGT